>WFYM01000155.1 GCA_015490115.1 Aquificaceae bacterium | reverse complement strand
CACTTTCCTTCTCCCCCTTTCCGTACCTCCTCAGGACAGCCTTTACCCTCGCAACGAGTTCTCTGAGTGAAAAGGGCTTCGTTACGTAGTCGTCAGCTCCGAGTTCAAAGCCCCTTATCTTGTCCTCTTCGGAGACCCTCGCTGTCAAAAAGAAGATGGGGACCTTGGAAAGATCAGGTCTGTTCTTCATGAACCTCGCTATCCTAAAGCCCTCTATGTCCGGTAGCATCACGTCTATTATGACGAGGTCAGGAACTTCTTTTTCTATTGAAGAGAAGAACTCCATGGCTTTTTTGAAGCACTTTACCTCAAAACCTTCCTTCTTCAGAGCCTCTTCAACGAGGAGGGCTACGTCCTCGTCGTCCTCCACGAGAAAGACCTTCAACCCTTCCCGAAGGTCTCCTCTATCCATCTCCTTATATCGTCCCTTACCCTCCTGAAGAGTTCAAGCTTCTCCTCGTAGCTCCCCTCAAAACTCGAAGGATCGGGAAAGCTCCTGTGTATGTGCCTTTTTCCGGGGAAGTAGGGACACTCCTCCTTGGCACCGTCGCAGAGTGTAACAACGTAGTCGAACTTCATACCTTCGAATTCTTCGAGACTTTTGGACCTCTGGCGGGATATGTCTATACCTATCTCCCTCATGACCTCCACCGCAAGGGGGTTTACTCCCGAAGGGTTCGTCCCCGCACTGTAAGCTTCGTATCTGTCACCGAATAGGTGATTCAAGAGACCTTCCGCCATCTGGGAGCGGGCGGAGTTGTGGGTGCAGAGGAAGAGGACCCTTTTCTTCATATTACCTGTATCTTACCTTCATATATGGCTTTCCCAACGACAACACCCTCAACGATTCCGTAGAGCTTTTCCACATCTTCAAGTGAAGAGACGCCACCCGAGGCGAGTATGGGCTTTTTCACGAAGGACCTAATCCTTCTGTAGGGTTCGGGGTCGACGCCTTCGAGACTCCCGTCCCTCTCCACTATAGTGTATAGATAGCCCCAGATCGGCTTTTCCTCGTATCTCCTCGCGAGGTCCGCGGGGGCAAACTCCGTTCTTTCCCTCCAGCCACCGATCGCCACCTTCCCCCCTTTGGAGTCCACGGAGAGTATGACCCTGTTCGGAAAGTCCCTCACTATCCTTTCGAACTCCTCAGGGTCTTTCAGGGCGAGTGTCCCTATAACCACGTAGTCTATCCCTTCCTCCAAGAGGGCTTTTGCGACTTCGTAGCTCCTCACACCGCCTCCCACCTCGATCTCACCCTCGAAAACCTCCCTTATGCCCCTTACGAGGTCGTAGTTCTTCAGCTTACCTCCCTCCGCCCCGTCCAGATCTACGACGTGGAGCCTCCTGAAACCCACCTCTTGAAACCTCGAAGCGAGCTTTATAGGGTCATCGGAGTAAACCTTCACCTTCTCGAAGTCTCCCTTCGTGAGCCTCACCACTCTACCGCCCTTTATATCTATGGCGGGTATTAAGAACTCGGTGATCTCCATCCCTTATAATATACCAAGGGATGAGGGGAGCTTTTATACTCCTTGCCTTCTCAACCCTTCTCTTTGCGGGAGACGACGCTTACAACAAATACTTCCTGATCGACAGGGTATTCTTGATGCCCTTCGTCGTCAAATACTCCGAAGATCTGGGTCTCGACGAGGACCAGATGAGGATGATAAAGGAGTTCATAAGGGAAAA
This sequence comes from Aquificaceae bacterium, assembly GCA_015490115.1. GTDB lineage: Bacteria > Aquificota > Aquificia > Aquificales > Aquificaceae > Hydrogenivirga. The sequence goes on along the minus strand of WFYM01000155.1, from coordinate 1,545 downwards.
TGAGAAGGAGATAAGGAGGAACATAAAGATCCTCGAATACCTCGACAGGAAGGCGAAGCTCATGATCCTGAACGGTGAGGACGAGGAGAAGCTAAAGGACGTCCTCGACGACATAGCCTACGTTAAAAAGGAGCTTACCCTAATGAACGCAAGGTCCGTAAGGTTCCTAAAGACCGTCCTCACTCCCGAGCAGTTCCAAAAGCTAAAGGACATAGTAGCCCTCAAGCTCTTCGAATACCAGCGGTGAGGGTGGAGGTAGGTTACATAACCAACATAGGTAGGGTAAGATACAGGAACGAGGACGCTATACTGACAGCTACGAAGGTCTTCTCCGAAACCTCCATGGACCAGCCCATATGCGAAGTTTTAGAGATTGAGGGGACGGTCCTCTTTGCGGTAGCGGACGGGATGGGCGGGCATCCCTGCGGTGACAGGGCGAGCGGTCTCGTCCTTGAGTTTTTAAAAGACTCCCAGCCAGAGAGTTCCGATCAGGTAAGGGATCTACTCCTGAGGTCCAAGGAAGTCCTCGACAGGCACGTTATGAACTTCTCCGAGTGCTTCGGTATGGGGACTGCGGTAGCAGGGGTATTCCTCTCGGAAAGGAGGGCTATAGTCTTTAACGTTGGGGACTGCAGGGTATACAGGGGAAGGGAGGGGAGGCTCGAGAGGCTAACCAGAGACCACACGGTAGTTCAGGAGCTTTTCGAGAGGGGGGAGATAGGGGAGGAGGAGATGAGGTTCCACCCGGAGAGGAACATACTCACCTCAGCCATAATGGGAGGATACCCTGAGGAGCCTAAGGTCTACGTGAGGGAGGAGGAGGTAAAAAAGGGGGACCTCTTCCTCGTATGCTCGGACGGTCTTTGGGACGAGCTGTCGAGGGAGGTAATGGAGGAGTGCGTCTCGAAAGGGATAAGGGAGGGGAGCAGGTGCCTCTTCGAAACCGCCTACTCCGGAGGTAGCGACAACATAAGCTTCATACTCCTTAAAGTTCTCTGAAGACCACGAAATCCAGTATCCTCAACAGCTCCCTCTTGTAGGTGTTGTCCTCGAACTCTTCGAGGGTCCTGTAAACTATACCTATCTCCTCTTTTGCCCTCTCACGGGTCCTCTCAGCACCGCCTAGCCTCAGGACTTCCCTTCTTAGATTTTCCACCTCCTCAGGGTCTTTGGATCTTAAAACCTTCACAACCCTCTCCTTGCCGATCATGTCGAGGACGGAAAGGAGGGGGTATGTCACTTTCCCCTCCTTCAAGTCGCTTCCTACGGGCTTTCCCGTTTTGGAGGTGTCCCCCGCGTAGTCGAGCAGGTCGTCTACGAGCTGGAATGCTCTCCCGATATGGAAGCCGAGCCTGAAGAACTTTTCCTTCTCTTTCAAGCCAGCCACCATCGAGCCTACAGCTGTGCATACACCGAAGAGAACCGCCGTCTTCCCGTCTATTATCCTGAAGTAGTCCTCCTCTGAGATTAACTTCCCGGCACTGCTCAGTTCGAGAACCTGAGCCTCCGCCATCTCCATAACTGCTTCGCTCACGATCCTTATCA
>WFYM01000154.1 GCA_015490115.1 Aquificaceae bacterium | reverse complement strand
TCAGGAAGGGAGCTACGGGTCCTCCCCTCACACCTGACATAACGAGGAAGAGGGGTCTCAAATATCTCGAGACGATAATCACGAACGGGACACCGGGAGGAATGCCCGACTGGGGAAGGCAGGGGATACTCTCGAAGGAGGAGATAAGGCTCCTCGCCAAGTTCCTCATGCACGAACCTCCCGAGCCTCCCCTCATGTCCCTGAGCGACATGATGAAGTGGTGGAAGGTATACGTCCCGCCGGAAAAGAGACCCAAAAAGCCCCAGCACAACCTAAACTGGAAAAACTTCATGGGTGTGATCTTAAGGGACGTAGGTAAGGTGGCGATAATAGACGGTGACACAAAGAAGCTCGTCAGCATAGTGGACACAGGCTTCGCTGTCCACATATTCAGGTCCTCGGGGACTGGAAGGTACTTCCTAACAATAGGAAGGGACGGTAAAGCTACCCTCATAGACCTTTGGCTGAAGAAGCCCGACAAAGTGGCTGAGGTGAAGGTCTGCTACGACGCGAGGTCGATAGACACAAGCAAATACAAGGGTCCGAAGGGAGACTTCATGGACAAGCTCGTTATCGTAGGTTGTTACTGGCCACCGAGCTTCGTTATCCTCGACGGTCAGACCCTCGAGCCTCTCAAGATAGTGAACACGAGCGGTTACACTTGGGACACGAACGAGTACGTGAGGGAGTCGAGGGTAGCCTCCATAGTAGCCTCCCACTCGGACCCTGAGTGGATCGTCTCCAACAAGGAGGTGGGGAAGGTCCTCATAGTCAACTACGAGGACATTTCGAACCTCAAGATCCACATGATAGACGCTGAGAGGTTCCTCCACGACGGCGGTTGGGACATGACGAAGAGATACTTCCTCGTTGCAGCGAACATGAGGAACAAGATAATCGTGATAGACACAAAAGAGAAGAGGTTCGTAGCCGAGATAGAGACGGGTGTGAAGCCTCATCCGGGAAGGGGTGCCAACTTCGTCCACCCCAAATACGGACCCGTCTGGTGTACGGGACACCTCGGATCCAACAACGTAGCCTGCATAGGGACCGATCCCAAATACCACTCGAGGTATGCTTGGAAGGTGGTTGAGAACATAGAGCTTCCCGGACCGGGAGGAGGGACCCTCTTCATAAAGACCCACCCCAACTCACCCCACATATGGGTCGACAGGACCTTAAGCGCTGACCCCAAACTCCAGAGACAGCTCTACGTGATAGACAAGAGGACCTTGAAGGTCATAAAGACCATAAACGTTATAGACGAACTCAGGAAGCTCGGATACAAGAACATAGACGGGAGGGTAGTCCACCCCGAGTTCGACATGTATGGAAAGGAGGTCTGGGTATCCGTGTGGGGAAGGAAGGACAGACCCTCCGCCATAGTCATCTTCGACGACAGGACTATGAAGATAAAGCACGTGATCACGGGAGACTGGGTGAGGACGCCGACGGGTATTTTCAACGTCTACACGACTACCCACGACATCTACTGAGGAGGTTGATATGGCCCCTCTCATCTCACCGCGCTCCCTCGCCCCCTCCCTTTTTCTCCTTTTTTCAATTTCCTTCGGGGGAAAGGAGCTATACACCAAGCTCTGTGCCGTCTGCCACGGCGAGGACAGGCTCGGAAAGACTGCACCTCCCTTAATACCCCAGACGCTTGAGGGAAAAAGCGAAGACTACCTCGAGAGGGTGATAAGGGAGGGGATCCCCTTCACCAACATGCCTCCCTTCGAACTGACAGAGGAGGAAATAAAATCCCTGATAAGCTACATAAGGTCTCCTCTCCCCGAAGTTGAGTTCTCACCTTCGGAAGGAAAGGAGCTAAAAAGAGAACGGGCAAACTACAGGATCGGAGATCCCAAAAACCTCGTTGTCTTCGTGGACAAAAAAAATGGGAAGGTTGTCCTCCTCGAAGGTCCGAAGGTCCTCGACAGCTTCAGCTTTAGAAACGTCCACGGAGGGGTTAAGTTCTCAAGCAAAGGTTTTTACGTCCCCTCGAGGGACGGGAGGGTCCTCTTTTACAGCTTCGAGGAGAGGAGACCGAAACTCGTGGCAAGACCCTGCCTCTACCTCAGGAACATAGCCTTCTCGAAAGGTGTCCTCGCTGTCGCCTGCACGCTGCCGAGGTCCCTCCTCCTCATGTCCGAAGATCTCAAGATCTTGAAGGCTATAGAGCTAAAAGGTGATCCGGCTGGGGTCTACCCTTACAAGGACCGCTTTCTCCTGACTTTCAAAGACGAGCCTTTTGTAGCTTTCGTCGGAAGGGACTCAAAGGTGAGATACGTAAAGGTGGAGGAGCCGATAGTTGACTTCTTCGTTGACCCCCTCGAGAAGTTCCTCGTCGGAAGCCCGAGGAAGGAAGGCAAGGTATTCGTCTACT
>WFYM01000153.1 GCA_015490115.1 Aquificaceae bacterium | reverse complement strand
CTCGTCAGGATAAGGATCTACCCGATAAAGGGTTTGGACCCTGTTGAGGTGGAAACCGCAGAGTTCACCGAGAGGGGTTCTCTGCTCCACGACAGGGAGTTCGCTCTATTCGACGAGAGCGGTAACGTGGTGAGCGGGAAGAGGGAAAAGAAAATACACAGGATAAGGAGCGAGGTGGACTTTGAGAAGGGGACCTTCAGGTTCAGATACGAGGAAAGAGTTTACGAGTTTAACTTCGAGGAGAGGAGGGCTTTGGAGGACTTCTTCTCGGAGGTCTTAGGATACAGGGTTTATCTTAAGAGGTCCGCTTCGGGTTTTCCCGACGACAGGAAAGCCCACGGACCGACTCTTATCAGCACGGGAACTATTAAGGAGATAGCTGGGTGGTTCGGACTTGAGGAGGAGAACGTAAGGAGAAGGTTCAGGGCTAACCTCGAGATAGACGGTGTCCCCCCTTTCTGGGAGGACCAGCTCGTCGGCGAGTCCTCCCCGAGGGAGTTTTACATAGGTGAGGTCCTCTTTTCGGGGGAGGGGATCTCGAAGCGCTGTCCGGTCCCGACGAGGGATCCCTTCACCGGAGAGGAGCTAAAAGGCTTCGTGAAGACCTTCGTAGAGAAGCGAAAAGAGACCCTCCCCCCTTGGTCTCCGAGAAAGAGGTTCGAGGACACCTTCTACAGACTCTGTATAAACACGAACGTCCTGAAAGCTGGGGTCCTCAAAGTGGGCGACGAGCTGAAACTCTTACCCTGACCCCGGAGTATCTGAGGTCAGGCTCCTTAGACAGCGGGTCCACCCTATCAGGCAAAAGCAAGTTAGTAGGCTCTCCGAACTCACGAGGATAGCCGAAGGGTGAGAATATATGCCTCCTCTTTACGTTCCCGAACTTGACGATTCTTACCACCTCGTAAGGTCCGCGGCTGAGGACTACCTCTTCTCCTTCTTCGATACCAAGCTCTTTAGCGTCCTCGGGGTTCATAAGGACGAAGGGGGGGACCTCACCCTTTAAAAGCTCCTCGCTCTTTCCCGTCCTCGTCATAGTGTGCCACTGGTTCTTGAGCCTTCCCGTGATAAGGATGAAACCTCCGCTCTCACTTGGCATCTCAAACTTCGCCGGGTGAAACCTCGCCTTTCCGCTTTCGGTGGGAAACCTGAGGTCTTCGTAGAGCCACCTCCTCCCCCACCTCGCAGGCAGGCCCTCATAAGACAGTCCGCTCATGTCGCAGATCCTCCCCTTTGTAGAGACTTTGAACTCCTCAAATACATCCCGAGAAGACCTGTAGGGGAAGAGTCTCTCACCTCCCATCTTCCGTGCAAGTTCCGTAAAGATCAGCCAGTCGGGTTTTGACTCACCGTAAGGTTTTGAGAACTTCTCGCAGAAGGTTACCGTTCTGTCCGAACCTGTCATCACCCCCTCCTTTTCCCCAACTTGGGATGCGGGAAGAATAAGGTTTGCAAATTCACAGGTATCGTTCCAGTATGCGTCCTGAACAACGAGGAAGACCTTCTCGAGAGCTTTTCGGACCTTACCGAGTTCGGGGAGAGAAACAGCCGGGTTCGTGCAGACCACCCACAGGAACCTTATCTTCCCTTCGAGTATAAGGTCAACCGCCTCGGTTATTGTGGGTCCGGGCTTCGGTTTTATCCCCTTCACACCCCAGAACTCCTCAATAAACTTCCTGTCCTCGGGATTCCTCACGTCCCTGTATCCGGGAAGACCGTTGCTTAAATACCCCACCTCCCTTCCGCCCATGGCGTTTGGCTGACCCGTCAAAGAAAAGGGGCATCCCCTCTCGTTCAATCTGCCCGTAGCAAGGTGAAGGTTTATGAGGGCGAGGTTCTTCATAGTCCCGTTCACCGACTGGTTAAGACCCTGACACCAGAAGGATATTAACTTTTTGCTTTTGGCGAACACCTCCGCCACAAGATAGATCTCCTCTTTCCCTACACCGCATATCCTCGAAGCCACCTCTGGCGGGAATTTTTCCGCTTCTTTTAAGGCTTCCTCGAAACCCTCAGTGTATTTTTCTACGAACTCGAAGTTGATCCAACCCTCCTTGTAAAGCACGAACAGAACCGAGTTGAAGAAGGCGGTGTCAGTTCCCGCCCTTATCTGAATGAAGACGTCGCTCCTTTTGGCGGTCTCGGTCTCAACGGGGTCGATCGTGATTATCAAAGACCCTCTTCTCTTTAAAACCCTCTTGAAGAGGACCGGATGAGCTATAGCGGCGTTTGATCCCGCGAAGAGGAAGGTGTCCGCATCGTTTATGTCCTCGTAAGTGCATGGGGGACCGTCGGAGCCGAAGGCGAGCTTGTAAGCTGTTACCGCACTCGCCATACAGAGCCGGGAGTTGGCGTCTATGTTGTTTGTCTTGAGGAAGCCCTTAACGAACTTGTTTATGACGTAAATGTCTTCGGTGAGAAGCTGTCCCGAGATGTAAAAGTAAACTTCGTCGGGGTCGAGGAATCTCAGCTTTTCCGCGAGGATACCGTAAGCCTCTTCCCAGCTTATCTCTTTGAAAGCTTCCCCTTCCCTGTAGAGGGGTCTCCCGATCCTTCCTTTATCCAAAACTTTGGGAAGGTAAATGGGTTTCTTACAAAGATCTCCGTAGTTGGCCGGATGGTCGGGATCTCCTCTTATCTTGCCTTTCTCGTCTATACGGAGTCCGCAACCCACACCGCAGTAAGGACACTGAAAGGTCTTCATGCTCCAAGCTCCATGACCACCCTGCCCGTCTTCGGGTCTATGCCGACGAGCTGACCCTTTTCGTAGTCGTAGCGAACACAAGCCCACTCCATCCACTTGGCGTGGAGGAGTTTGACTATAAGGAGACAAAGGAGAGCTACGCCCCCGAAGAGGGCAAAGGCGAGGTTGTAAGATCCCGTCGCTTCAAAGACCATACCGTTCACAGCGGGAAGGTAAAAGCCGCCTATCCCGCCCGCGGCACCGATTATACCCGTCATCAGACCCGTTTTGCGTGGCCACCTGTGGGGGACGAGCTGGAAGACAGCCCCGTTCCCGAGACCGTAAAAAGAGTAAAGGGCGAGGAACAGAACTATTCCGAGGGCTAAGGGCGGTGTAAAGAGAGAAAAGATGAGGTTCACACCCGCTATACCGCCCAAGAAAAAGAGAAGTGCGGTCGCACCGCTTATCCTGTCCGCTATGTAACCGCCGAGGGGTCTTATCATAGCTCCCGT
>WFYM01000152.1 GCA_015490115.1 Aquificaceae bacterium | reverse complement strand
TCCGGGTCAGCGGAAGGAAGATCTATCTTGTTTATGACGGGTATTATCACGAGGTCCTGCTCAACAGCCTTCCAGAAGTTGGCTACAGTCTGAGCTTCTATGCCCTGAGTTGCGTCTATGAGAAGGAGCGCTCCCTCGCACGCTGCGAGCGCCCTCGAAACCTCATAAGAGAAGTCAACATGTCCGGGAGTGTCTATGAGGTGGAGTCTGTAACTTTTCCCGTCCTTTCCTTTGTAGTTCATCCTGACCGCCTGCATCTTTATCGTTATCCCCCTCTCCCTCTCTATGTCGAGGGTGTCGAGGACCTGCTCCACTCCCCCCTTTACAGCTCCCGTGATTTCAAGTAGCCTGTCCGCGAGGGTAGACTTTCCGTGGTCAACGTGGGCTATTATCGAAAAATTCCTCACCCCTTCGAGGCTCATAAAAATTATGATATCCTCAGAAACCTACTCCTCCAACCGCTTGGAAGAGGACATGAATTTTTCTATGTAAGTTATTGATTTTGCAATAAGATCCTATTTTCATGATCGGGATCATATTGAAATTTTGGTGGAATTCGTCTATCCTTTGAGAGAAGCGAAGCGGGCGGAACCTGCCCGCCGGCTCCTTGGCTCCTGAATAGGGTTGAAAGTCGTCAAACCCTTGAGCCATGCAGAGAAGCTGGAATTCATTGATAATTCTGAATTTTCGTAACAAGGGGTCTAATTGCGAACAATTCTCAGTCTGAAATGCTTGATTTTCAAAGACTTCAAAAGGTAGGGTTGCAATGCCCTAAAAAAGTGGAGGGATTGCGACTAAATAAGTGATAATTCTTTCTCTATCATACTAATGACGCTGTTGCAATGCCCTAAAAAAGTGGAGGGATTGCGACACACTTGGGTGGGGAGCATCTTAGAAATCTTCCCGAAATCTGTTGCAATGCCCTCAAAAAGAGGAGGGATTGCGACTGGTTCGGAGGAAAAAGAAGAGAGATTTTGACAGCCGGTAATTTTTTAGCTATTTTTTTAAGGTGTTGAGGAGAGGTTTCGCTGACCTTCCCCTCCACTACGGTAAGGCTCCCCCTTGGCTCTTCGAGAGGATGGTAAAGCTCTCAAGGTCCATAATAGAGCTTATCGTCTTAGAACACGGGAGGAAAGTTCTCCTCGAGAGGATCTCGGACCCCGTCTGGTTCCAGTCGCTCGGGTGCGTCCTCGGCTTCGACTGGCACTCGAGCGGTCTAACGACAACAGTTTGCGGTGCCATAAAGGAAGCCCTGAAAGACTTGGGTCCTGAAATAGGTGTCTTTATGGTAGGGGGCAAGGGAAAGACAGCTTTGAAGACTCCGGAGGAACTTGACCGCATAGGGGATAGGTTCGGGATCGATGTGGAACTCTTAAAAGAGGTGAGCAGGAAGGTAGCCAAAGTTGACAGCTCCCTCCTTCAGGACGGATACCAGCTCTACCACCACACCCTTGTATTCACGGAGGAAGGTCTCTGGGCTGTCGTCCAGCAGGGGATGAACGAAGAGAAAGGGTATGCGAGGAGATACCACTGGTTCTCGGAAGAGGTAGAGAGCTTCGTAAGGGAACCCCACAAAGGGATATCCTCCCAAGTTCTACACAGGAGGATAGACCTCAACCTCGTCGCCGAAGAGTCGGAGGAGGCGAGAAGGGCGATAGCGGATCTTCTAAAAGACAAAGAACTCCTCGTAAAGGAGGTCGGAAAGCTCAAGGTCCTGAAGATGCCAGAAAGACACCATATAAGACCTGAGGACCTGAACCTGAGAAAGTTAAAGGAAACTTTGGAGAGGGTCGAGGAGAGCGTAAAGGACTTCGAGGACATCTTGAAGCTGAGGGGTGTAGGTCCTAAGATGGTGAGGGCGCTCGCTTTAGTTGCAGAAATAGTTTACGGTGCCAAGCCCTCCTTCAGGGACCCCGCGAGGTACTCCTTCGCCCACGGTGGAAAGGACGGACACCCGTACCCCGTGAAGAGAGATATATACGACGCCACCATAGAGACATTGAAGAGGGCGATAGCGAGGGCGAAGATAGGAGAAAGGGAAAAGGTGGAAGCCATAAAGAGGCTCTCTAAGATATTAGCCTCCTGATGTCTTCGAAGAAGGAGGGGTAGGAAACGCTGACGCAGTCAGGATCGTCTATTGTGGTCTCCCCAACAGCGACGAGACCCGCAACAGTAAAAGCCATGGCTATCCTGTGGTCCGAGTAAGTTTTTATGTGAGAACCTTTCAGGTTTTCAACACCCTCGACCACGAAGCCGTCCTCCGTCTCCTCTATCCTCGCCCCCATGGACCTTAAGTTCTCAACAACAGCCCTTATCCTGTCACTCTCTTTTACCCTCAGCTCTTCCGCACCTCTCACCACCGACGTCCCCTCCGAGAGTGCCATAAGGACCGCAAGGATCGGTATCTCGTCTATCATGGAGGGGACCTCTTCGGGGTTTACCTCTACACCCCTCAGCCTCCCGGAATATCTCACGTATAAGTCCGCCACAGGCTCCCCCGAGACCTCCCTTAAGTTTTCGTATCTTATATCCGCTCCCATCTCCCTTACCTTCCTGAAGAAGCCGTCCCTCGTGGGGTTCACGAGGACCTCCTCTATGAGGACCTCACCTCCCGAGAGGAGGCAGAGGGCTACGAAGAAGGAAGCGGAAGAGGGGTCTCCGGGACAGAGGACCTCGGTCCCCTCTAAGGTCTGTCCCCCTTCCACCGAGACGGTGAGACCTTCTTCTTGGACTTTGACACCGAAAGCCCTCAGCATCCTCTCCGTGTGGTCCCTCGACTTTAGGGGTTCGGTTACCTTGGTGATGCCTTCAGCTCTCAGCCCGGCAAGAAGGAGGGCGGACTTCACCTGAGCGGAAGCCTTCTCGCTGAAAAATTCCATACCTTTCAGCCTCCCTCCCCTCACAGCGAGGGGGAGTTTTTCTCCCTCCTCCCTACCGTCTATGAAAGCACCCATAGCTTTTAGGGGCTTTGCTACCCTTCCCATTGGTCTTCTTCTTAGGCTCTCGTCTCCCGTTATCACGGAGAAGAAGGGCTGGGTCGCGAGGACGCCGAGGGTTATCCTCGCCGTAGTTCCTGAGTTCTTAGCGTCGAGGACGTTTTGAGGCTCCTCAAAGGAGAAGTCCCTTCCCTCTATGAGGAGTTCGTCCCCCCTCTCTTTCACGTTTGTTCCCAGCTTTTTGAATATCTCGAGGGTTGCTAAGGTGTCGAGGGATCTCAGCCACCTCTTTACTACGGTTTTCCCTTTTGCGACAGACCCGAGTATAACAGCCCTGTGGGATATGGACTTGTCAGAGGGGACCCTTATCCTTCCCTTGACTCCCTTTACGGGACCCTCTATCCTCATCTTAGGTTCATCCTCCTTACCCTCACGTTTTCGAGGAAGCGGGTAAGATCTTCTTCCCTCCCTTCTTCTATCAGGCTCCTCAGCTTTTTCAGGGACTCCACGTAGACGTCTATAGACCTTATAACGTTCTCCCTGTTCTCGAGGAATATGTCCCTCCACATTACAGGGTCGCTCGCAGCTATCCTCGTGAAGTCCTTAAAGCCCCCTCCGGGGTATCTGAAGAGGTCCACCTCCTCGGAGAGCTTTTCTATTGCGTCTATTAGAGCGAAGGCGACAGCGTGGGGAAGGTGGGAGACAGCACCGAAGACCCTGTCGTGCAGGAAGGGGTCCATAAAC
>WFYM01000151.1 GCA_015490115.1 Aquificaceae bacterium | reverse complement strand
ACCTACCACCCCTTCGAGGCTCTCACCCTCCGAGTATACGAAGAAACCGAGCCTCCCTTTTGCCCTTTTCAGATCTTCTCCCCTTTGGAGATACACATCCACTCCCGAGGGGGTCTCCTCAAGGGTGTGGGGTATGTCCGAAAGTAGCTTCCTTATCCGCTCCTTTGAGGCTCCGAAGGTCCTGAGCAGATACTTGCCCTTCGGTCTTTCCTCTACAAGGCATACCTCACAAGCCATCCGTTAAATTATATAAGCGTTAAGGAGGGATCGGAGATGGACCTCGAACCTCACAGATACCCGAGTCCCCCGAAGGTCCCTAAGGGTCTGGTGGTCGCCGGGGTTATCTTAGTTGCTCTTGTGATCCTTGCCCTCTTCTCCAACCCCTTCGTCATAGTCCCGAGCGGTCACGTGGGTGTGAAGCTCACACTCGGAAAGGCGAGTCCGGAGGAGATGAAGCCGGGTCTTCACCTGATAATCCCCTTCATACAGAAGGTGGAGCTGATGTCGGTGAGGACCCACAGCTACGACCTCACAGGTCCGAACTCGATAAACGCCCTCTCGAAGGACGGACTCACAATAAACGTAGAACTCACAACTCTCTACAAGATAATGCCGGATAAGGCTTCGGAGATCTACGTCGAATACGGTCCCCTCTACGAGGACAGGATAATAAAGCCCGTGATAAGGTCAGCGGTAAGGGACGTCATAGCTACCCTCGACAGCTCACAGGTCTATCAGGAGAGGTCCTTAATACAGCAGAAGATAGCCCAGCAGGTAAGAAGCGAGCTGGAGAAGAGGTTCATAATGCTCGACGAGATCCTAATAAGGGACATAAGGCTACCCCAGAAGGTCGTGGAAGCCATAGAGCAAAAGAGGAGGGCTTTGGAGGAAGCCCAGAGGATGAGGTTCTTAGTTGAAAAGGAAAAGCTCGAAGCGGAGAGGAAGAAAATAGAGGCAAGGGGTATAGCGGAGGCGAACAGGATAATAGCGGGTTCTCTGACAAAGGAATACCTCATGTGGAAGTTCCTCGAAAACATAAAGGCATATGCTGAGAGCGGGAACAACGTGATAATCCTCATGCCCTACGATACGAAGATGATGCCGATAATACAGATACCAGAAAGGAGGAAATAGCTTTGGAAAGAAAAGATCTCCCAGAGGAGGAGATAGACTTATATGAACTCTTCCTCAAACTAAAGAGAAGGTGGAGGTTGATATTTGTAACCGTCTTTGGTTTTACTTTTGTTGCACTCAGTTACGTTTTCTTCATCGCAGAACCCCTCTACAGGATTTCAGTCTTTGTAAGACCGGGGATAGCTTACTACAGCCAGTCGGGAGAGCCGAAGCCAAGCTTCGAACCGAGAGACTTTTCGAAACTGATAATCGGGTTGGATCTTTATCTCAAATCTTTCAAAGAAGAGTTCGAAAATAAGTTCAAAAGCGATATACCAAAGATAAACTCAAAGGTAAAGGGGGGGGGGGTAATAGAGATATACATCTTCGATGATAACCCAAAAATCGGCAAAGAAAAGCTGAAATTTCTTGTTAATAAGATAAAAAGTTTTCTCGAGATAAACACGGTGAAGCTTTCAAAAAAGAGTATAGAAGACCAACATAAAGAGTTTAAACTCGGAAATAGAAAAGATAAATATAGAGGAGAAACTTCTCCTTTCCAAAATGAATGTCCTTCAAAAGAAACTAATCTCCGCAAAAACAAAACACAAAAACTTACTTGAGGAAAAGAAAAAGGTGAAAGAAAGGATAAACATACTGAAAGGTGAACTCTCCTCTCTGGAAGGGGAGGCAGAGAACCTGAGAAGAGTTATAGAACAAACGGAAAAGTCCATGAGAGAAGACCTCGACCTTACAAGCAGGATAACGCTAAACTCATACCTTGGAAACCTCAGAATAGCTCACATAGGTGTGACCTCTAAGATCATAGACATAAAGAGGGAGATAAACTTCCTCGAGGCGAAGCTCCTCGGCATAAATACAGCCATAAGGGAGACGGAGGCGAGTATAAGGGATATAGAGTTCGGGATCGAGGACCTCAGGAAAAAACTCGAGAAACTGAAGATAAGGAAAGAGATCTTAAAGAAAAAGCTCGAAACCCTTTATTTGAAAAAGAGAACTGTAGAGCCTCTTGAGGTCCTCGCCGGTCCGGTTTCTTCTCCCGAGCCTGAAAAACCAAAAAGGGCTTTGATAGTGGGGGTTTCTCTGGTGACATCTTTTTTCTTTGGTATCTTCTTAGCCCTTTTCGTAGACTGGTTCGAAGAAGCGAGAAGGAGACACAAGGAGAACTATATTTAATCCCATGAGGGAAAGGATAGTCGTTATAGGGGGCGGGCTTGCGGGTTCGGAAGCCGCTTGGAGGCTCGCAAACGAAGGGTTCAAGGTCGTCCTCTATGAGATGAGACCGAAGAAGATGACGCCAGCCCACAAAACGGACAAGCTCGCCGAACTCGTCTGCAGCAACACCTTAGGGAACGTGGAGATAACAACGGGTGCCGGGCTTTTGAAGGCGGAGATGAGCATGCTGGGTTCCCTTGTGATAGAGGCTGCAAAAGAGGCTAGGATCCCAGCAGGTTCAGCCCTCGGCGTCGACAGAAACATATTCGCCCAGTATATTACCGAAAAGATAGAATCCCATCCGAACATAGAGGTGGTAAGGGAAGAAGTTAAGAAAATCCCGGAAGATGAGATAGTGATAGTAGCGACGGGACCCCTGACTTCCGAAGAACTCACAAAGCACATAAGGGAACTCGTCGGATACGACACACTATACTTTTACGATGCGATCTCTCCCATAGTCGAAGCCGAAAGCGTCGATTTTTCCAAAGGTTTTTGGGGTTCGAGATACGGCAAAGGAAGGGACGACTACTTCAACTGCGTCCTCACCGAAGAGGAATACAGGAAGTTTTACGAGGAGCTTTTGAAGGCGGAAAAGGTGGAGCCTAAGGACTTCGAAAAGGCTGTCTACTTCGAAGGGTGCCTTCCAATAGAGGAGATGGCAAGGAGGGGCTACCAGACCCTACTGTTCGGTCCCATGAAGCCCGTCGGGCTTATAGACCCGAGGACCGGAAAGCAACCCTTCGCAGTCGTCCAGCTGAGAAAAGAGAACAAAGAGGGGACCCTCCTTTCCTTAGTGGGCTTCCAGACGAAGCTGACCTACCCCGAGCAGAAGAGGGTCTTCAGGCTGATCCCAGCACTTAGGAACGCTGTCTTTGTGAGGCTCGGCTCCATACACAGAAATACATTTATACAGTCGAACAGGGTCCTCACACCCTTCCTTAACATGAGGAAAAAAGAAAACGTATTCTTCGCCGGTCAGATAACCGGGGTGGAAGGGTATGTGGCTTCGGCGGCTACCGGGATACTCGCAGGTATAAACGCGGGAAGACTGTCGAGGGGAGAGCCTTTGATAGTCCCGCCCGAGGAGACCATGCTCGGCTCACTCGTGAGGTATATAACCACGAAGGAGGGTGAACTCCAACCTATGAACCCGGTCTTCGGACTCCTCCCACCCCCCGGTAAGAAGGTAAGGGACAAAAAGAGAAGAAAGGAGCTTATGGCTGAGAGAGCTTTGGCGAAGATGGAGGAGTGGATAAGGGAGAACCGTCTTGCGTAAAAGGGTTATCCTCACAAGGTCAAAAGAAGACATAGAGAAGGACAGGAAGGTCTTCGAAAATCTCGGCTTCGAAGTTGCTCCGCTGCCCTTGATCGAGACTGTCCCCCTCGACTTTGAAATTCCCGAATTTACACCGGACTACGTAGTTTTCCAAAGTGCAAAGGCTGTGAGGTTTTTCTTAAAGAGATGGAAGATTCCGAAGGAAACGAAGGTGGTTGCGGTAGGAGAGAAGACTAAGGAAGTTCTCGAAGATCTCGGTATTCGTGTTGATCTCGTCCCTGATGAGTGGAGTGCGGAGGGGATAGTAAGGTCTATGCCGGAAGGTGAAGGGAAGACCGTCCTCATACCGAGGTCGAAAAAGGGTAGGGAGGAGGCGATCGAGGGCTTGAAAAGGAAAGGCTACAGGGTCTTTACGGTGGAAGTATACGACACGAAGATAGTTAACCACAGTCCGGAACGTGTAAGGGAGGTATTGAAAGGGGGCGGCTTTTTAGTCTTCGCGAGTCCCTCCGCTGTGAAGGGTCTCTTTGCAAATTTGCAAAGGGAGGAGATCCTGAAACTACTCAAGGGTCTCGTGGTGGTCGCCATTGGAAAAACTACAAAAAGATCGCTGGAAAAGGAGGGGATAGATCCGAGTATAGTTCCGAAAAAGCCTTTGATGGAGGAGATTGGGAAGGAAATAGAGAGGTTTTGGCAAGAAAATTGCAAAATAAGATTCGGTCATGAGGCAGAGGACGATAAAGGAAAAAGTAAGGATAGAAGGTATCGGGATACACACGGGTGAGAGGTCGAGGGTTGTCCTCCACCCCTCCGAGGAGAACACGGGCGTTCTCTTTTACAGGAACGGGACTTACATACCTGTTAATCCCGAGAACGTGGTGGGGACCTTCCTCTCCACGGATCTCGGTTCAGGCTCCGAAGTTGTAAAGACTGTGGAACATCTACTCGCCACACTTCACATCTTGAAGATCACTAACGTCGTCGTCGAAGTAATAGGCGGGTGTGAAGTTCCCATAATGGACGGGAGTGCATACGCCTTCTACACGAAGCTCAAAGACCTCGTGGTGGAACAGGAAGAGGAGATAGAGCCTGTTGAACCTTCCGAGACCTTCAGGGTAAACTTTGGGGAGGCTTGGATAGAGGTGAGTCCTTCGGAGAGCTTCGAGGTAACTTATGAGGGTGTGTTCAAGGGCTTCGTGGGAAACCAGAGCTTCACCTTCAGGGGTAACCCTGAGGACGTGGTCCTTGCGAGGACCTTTTGCTTCGACGAGGACATAGAGCTGATTAAAAATAAAGGTCTCGGGAAAGGGGGAAGCCTCGAAAACACCCTCGTGATCGGAAGGAACGGGGTTTACAACAGGGAGGGTCTGAGGTATGAAGACGAACCCGCGAGGCATAAGGTCCTCGATCTTATAGGGGACCTTTACCTTCTCGGTGCTCCTTTTAAAGGGAGGGTTGTGTCCCACAGGGGGGGACACACCCTCAACTACATGCTGGTGAGGGAGATCTACAAAAGGTCAAAGTCTGGGCTTTGGAGTCTTCGGGGTTGATGGGGGAAGGACCGGGACTTCTAAGGCGTGCTTCGGTATCTCACCCTCCAAGGCTTTCAGGAAGGCTACTATCTTCTTGACTTGGTCCTTTGACAGCTCCTTGCCGAGCTGGACTTTCGCCATTATCTGAACAGCGTCTTCCAAGTTCCATACCGACCCGTCGTGGAAGTAGGGGTAGGTCCTCGTGACGTTCCTGAGGGAGGGGACTTTGAAGACGTATAGGTCTTCCTTCTTTTGGGT
>WFYM01000150.1 GCA_015490115.1 Aquificaceae bacterium | reverse complement strand
GTTCCCCTCCTCAGACCGAAGGAAAAGATTTACCGCGTTTACTTCGACGACGTTGCGGGGCTTTCGGTGGGTGCGGACGTCATGGTGGCGGGGATAACGGCGGGGAGGGTGAGGGAGCTGACCCTCGAGGAGGGGAGGGTGAAGGTGGTCTTCGGCGTGAGGGAGGGGGTGAAGATATACAAGGATGCAAGGGCTTACATAGGGACGATAGGTCTCATGGGGGACAAGTATCTCGGGATAATACCGGGGTCTCCGGAAGCCGGTGAGCTGGAGGAAGGTGGGGAGATAGAAAGGGTAGAGGAGGTGGCGGACACGGACAGGCTCGTTAGGGAACTCACAAAGACGGCGGAGAGTTTCAGGGAGGTGGCGGAGAACTTAAGGGAAATACTCGAAGAGAACAGGAGGAACATAAAAGAAGCAATAGAGAACCTGAGGGAACTCACAAGGCTCCTGAGGGAGGTCACGGAAGAGAACAGGGAAGACATAAGGAGGCTCATAGAGCAGATGGCGAGGATAGCGGACGAG
This sequence comes from Aquificaceae bacterium, assembly GCA_015490115.1. GTDB lineage: Bacteria > Aquificota > Aquificia > Aquificales > Aquificaceae > Hydrogenivirga. The sequence continues at coordinate 24,257 of WFYM01000150.1, read as the reverse complement.
ATATCCGAGGTTGTGAGCGAGAGCAGGGAGGACGTGAGGGTCCTCGTCTCCAACCTGAGGAGGATGTCTGAAGACCTGCCCGAACTTGTCTCGAACCTGAACTCCCTCTCGAGGGAGCTTTCGGGGATACTGAGGGAAAACAGGGAGGACATAAGGGTGTCCGTGAGGAACCTCGCCGAGATAACCGAGAGGCTGAGGGAAAGCTCGAGGAGGTTGGACAGGATACTTGAGAAGATAGAGAGCGGTGAGGGGACCCTCGGAAGGCTCATCCACGACGAGGAGCTTTACGAGAGCGTCACGAAGGGGGCGAGGCTATTCGGTGAGGCGGGGGAGGTGATAACGAGGACGAGGCTATACGTTGGTTTCGGAGGGGAGCTTTACAGCGGCGGGGATTCAAAAGGCTTCCTATCCCTCAGGGTCCAGCCGGAGAGGACAACTTATTACCTCATAGAGGTCGTCGGAGACTCGAGGGGAAGGGTTTACACGGAACAGCTACTCGACGGTCAGGAGATAGTAAAGAAGGAGTTCAAGCCCGAGCTTACCCTCCAAATAGCTAAAAACTTCTTCGTGGGAGGAGGTAGGTATCTTACCTTAAGAGCAGGTCTGAAGGAGTCTACGGGAGGTGTCGGCTTCGACTTCGTCCCCTCGAGGAGGATGAGGATATACACGGACGTTTGGGACGTCGGGAGGAAGGACAGACCCGGTGAGCCTAACCTCAGACCCCTCCTCCAGATAGGTCTCCAGCTCAGGCTCAAAGGTCCCTTCTACGCGAGGTTCGGAGGGGACGACATACTGAACGACAGGCTGAGGGGCTTCTTCCTAGGTGCGGGTCTCGAGTTCTCGGACGAGTCCCTCAAATACCTCCTCGGCGGTATGGGTTTACCTTTCCCTTGAGTTTTATATTAATTTATTAGGTAGCTATGTTCGGAGACAGGATAAGAAACCTCTACAGGATAAATCTGAACTTAAAGTCCGGTGAGAGGCTCCTCGTCTTCACCGACGACGAGAAGGACTACCTCGTCCAGCTGATCGACGAGTTCGTGGAGGTCGGGAGGGAGTTCACCGAAGAGGTGAAGAGCCTCGTATATCCCTCTTTAAAGGTCCACGGGACCGAGCCTCCCGAAGAACTTTGGAGGCTCACCTTCGGAGACGAAGCTGTGGACACCCTCAAGGAAGCGGGACTCTTCGAGAGGGTCCTCTCAAAGGACAGCTACCCTGCGGAGGAGGTAGTCCAGATCCTGAAAGAGAAAGCTGTCGACGTTCCGAACGTTGTCGTCGCCTTCCCTTACTTTTCCACCACCCACACCTTCTACAGGAAGGTCCTCACGGACCACTTCGGGACGAGATACGCCTCCATGCCCCTCTTTGACCCCTCCATGTTCCTCACCTCCATGGACGTCGACTGGGACTACGTGGCGAGGCTGAGCAAAGACATAGCGGACCTCCTCACGGAAGGGGAGTGGGTCCACGTGAAGTCAGAATACGGGACGGACATGGAGTTCTCCATAAAGGGGAGGAAAGGCATACCGGATACCGGTCTCTTCCACAACCCAGGTGACTACGGGAACCTCCCTGCTGGCGAAGCTTTCGTTGCACCTGTTGAAAACGAAGCTTACGGAAAGCTCGTCATCCTTTACGCTCCCGACAGGAGGCTCGAAAGACCTATAACCTTCAAGTTCATAGGAGGCGGTGTCGAGGACATAGAGGGCTTCGAGGACTACAGGAACTTCATAGAGGATATATTCAAGAGGATGCCCTCAGCCCGCTTCATAGCCGAGTTCGGAGTGGGGACTAACCCGAAGGCTTCGAGACCGGACAACCTCCTCGAAGCTGAGAAGATCTTGGGGACCGTCCACATAGCCATAGGGGACAACCACACCTTCGGAGGAACTAACAAAGTCGGTTTTCACACCGATTACGTTGTCTTTGAACCAACAGTCCTTGTAGGAGGAAGAGGATGGGAAAAAGAGTTGCTAACCCGAGGAAAACTCCAGAGGATATAAAGACCGACTTCATAAGGAAGGTCCACCTCTTCGAGGACCTCGGCACTGAGGAGCTAAGGGAAGCGGTAAGATACATGAGCCTCAGGGAATACTCCAAAGGGGACTACCTCTTCTTCGAAGAGGACGCGGAACCCGGCATATTCATACTCGTCGAGGGACTGGTAAAGCTCATAAAGGAGACACAAGACGGAAAGACGATAATAGTGAGGCTCGTTTTCCCCGGCGACGTTTTCGGGTGGATAGAGTGGGGAAAGAACGCCCCTAAGAACACTTACACAGCCATGGCTGTTCTCAGCTCCAAGGTCCTCTACATATCGAACAGGGACTTTATAAACCTCGCCATAAAGTATCCAGCGATAGCCATAAAGATGACCTGCGACGCCACCTCGAACCTCCTCCAGACCTACGAGATACTAAAGAGTATAGCTTCGGGAAGGGTTGAGGAGAGGATAGCGAAGGTAATACTCGAACTCGCTGACAGGATAGGGGTGAAGAAGGACGGGAGCATAGTCATAAGGTTACCCCTCACGAGGCAGGACATAGCTGAGATGACGGGGACTACGGTGGAGACGGCGATAAGGGTGATGAGCAGGTGGAAGAAGCAGGGGATAATAAACACCGAAAGGGGCTACATAGAGATACTGAACAGAGAAGAGCTTGAGAAGCTTTTAGTATAAAATTAAGAGACATGAGGAAATACACGGGTGTCCTTGTCGTAGCTTCCTTGCTCTCCCTCGGACTGGCTGAGCCGGGGAGGACCCCCGCGGAGGTGGAGGGTCTGAAGGTAGAGGTTGTGGACTCGAAGGGTATAGAACACAAGCTCGAGAGTCTCACCTGCGAAGGGGATCCAGAGATAAGGCTCAAAAAAGGAACTCTAAAATACAGGATACCGATAAGGTCCATAGAGAGGCTCGAGATACTGAGGGGTGAAGGGGGTGTGAGGGTGAAGGTGGTCACGAGGGGAGGGGAGGAGGATATTTTCGAGGTTGACAAAAACTTGAGGTGTTCGGGAAAGTCGGGTTCGGGGACCGTCACCTTTTACATAGGTGACGTTAGGACGATAAAGATCTCCGAAGGGGTGAGAAGATGAGGAGGTTCTTCCTTCCAGTCGTTGCGGGTGTCTTCTTCTTCGCAGGCTTCTTCGTAGGGGTCTCAAAGACCGTCTCCAAAGAAGACGAGTATTCATACCTCAAGCTCTTCACAGACGTTTTGAAGATAGTAAAGGAGAACTACGTGAAAGAGCCTGACATGAAGGAACTCATCTACGGAGCTTTGAACGGTATGCTCTCCTCCTTAGATCCCTTCTCCGCCTTCTTCCCGCCCGAGAAATACAAGGAGTTCATGCAGGAGACGGAGGGGGAGTTCGGAGGCATAGGCATAGAGATAAGCATGGAGAAGGGAAGACCGATAGTTGTAGCTCCCATAGAGGGGACGCCCGCTTACAGGGCTGGTCTTAGGGCTGGTGACGTGATAATAGCTGTGGACGGGGAGGACACCTTCGGGAAGAGCCTCCTCGAGATAGTTAGGAAGATAAGGGGGAAGCCGGGGACGAAAGTGACCCTCACCATAATGAGGAAGGGAGCTGAAAAGCCCTTTAAAGTAGAAATAACGAGGGCGATAATAAAGATAGAGAGCGTAAAGTGGACGAAATACGAGGACCTCGGATACATAAAGATAATCCAGTTCCAGCACAATACATCAGCGGACCTCAGGAAAGCTGTGAGGGACCTCCTGAACCAAGGTATAAGGGGGATAATTTTAGACCTCAGGAACAACCCCGGAGGACTCCTCTCGGAAGCTGTCAAGGTCTCGGACGTATTCCTCCCTGAAGGTAAGCTCATCGTCTACACGAAAGGAAGGGGAGGTGAGGAGGACAAATACTTCTCCAAGGACCCGCCCCTCGTCCCGGAGGACATGCCCGTCGTTGTCCTCATAAACAAGGGTTCGGCGAGTGCGTCCGAGATAGTTACCGGAGCCTTGAAGGACCACGGAAGAGCTACGGTTGTGGGAGAGAAGAGCTTCGGGAAGGCTTCGGTCCAGAACATAATACCTCTTGAGGACGGATCAGCCCTCAAGCTCACCGTCGCATACTACTACACACCCAACGGCAACCTGATACACAAGAAGGGTATAACCCCCGACGTTCAGGTCTCGATGGACGAGAAGACTTGGGAGCAGATAGCGGAGACGGTCAGGAGACTAAGGATAGAGGGGAACACGAGGAAGGTTATACTCCTCCCCGACCTCGACGTTCAGCTAAGAAAAGCGATAGAGATCCTTAAAGCCTCCATTGAGCGGAGAAACGCTGCATGATAACCCTCGCTGTCGAGACCTCCTGCGACGAGACAGCCCTTGCGATCTACGATTCGGAAAGGGGTCCCATAGGGGACATAATACTCTCCCAAGCCAAGGTCCACTCTCCCTTCGGAGGTGTCGTCCCGGAGCTTTCAGCGAGGGAACACACGAGGAACCTCCTACCCCTCCTCGACAGGCTCCTGAAGGAGACGGGCTTTGACCTCAGGAAAGTGGACTTCGTCTCCTTTACTTTGACTCCGGGTCTTATAATGTCCCTTACTGTAGGTGTCTCCTTCGCGAAGGCGGTAGCTTACCTCCTCAGAAGACCCCTCGTTCCCGTCCACCACCTCGAGGGTCACATATACTCCGTCTTCTTAGAGAGACCCGTCGAATACCCCTTCCTCGCCCTCGTCGTTTCGGGAGGACACACGGACCTCTTCCTCGTCGAGGGCTTCGGCAAATATACCTTCCTCGGGGGGACGCTCGACGACGCAGCGGGGGAGAGCTTCGACAAGGTGGCGAGGCTCCTCGGTCTCGGATACCCCGGAGGTCCCGAGATAGACAGGCTCTCAAAGAGGGGAAGGGAAGCTTATAAGCTCCCGAGACCCATGATGGACGATCCTTCCTTCAACTTCTCCTTTTCTGGGCTAAAGACGGCGGTTTTGGAGCTTATGAGGAGGGAGAAGAACTTTAAGGTTGAGGATGTAGCCCGCTCCTTTCAAGAGGCTGTGGTAGAAGTCCTCGTGGAGAAGACGGTAAGGGCTGTGAGGGAGACGGGGGTGAGGAGGGTTGTCGTTGTGGGGGGAGTGTCCGCAAACTCGAGGCTGAGGGAAGCCTTCAAGGAGAGGTCCGAGGAGGAGAAGTTCGAGGTGTTCATACCTCATCCCAAGCTCTCCACCGACAACGCCCTCATGGTAGCCTACGCAGGTGTTGAGAGGTTCAAGAGGGGGATCACGGCACCCCCGAATGTAAACCCGGAGCCTAACGTCCCCCTTCAGGAGTTCGGGAAGATCTGGTCCTGAAGGAAGCTCAACGCTTTGGAGAGTATCTCTTTGTCACCTTTGTATTTCAAAAGGTCCTTCGCCTCCTCGACGGGGAAGAACTTGGAGTCGAGGACCTCAGAGGAGGGTCTCGGCTCACCCCTCAGGTAACGCATAAGGAAGTAGCGGACCCTCTTGAAGACCCTCTCTCCCTTCAGGGTATACCAGTAGGTTATCTCTCCGAGGGGTCTTAAGATCTCACCTTCCACTCCCGTCTCCTCAAGGACCTCCCTTACCGCGGTCTCTTCCGGTCTTTCCCCCTCCTCAACTATACCTTTTGGGAAGGTCCAAACTTCGGAGGGGTTCTTTATGAGGAGGACTTCCTCTCCCCTGAATAGAACTCCTCCAGCCGAGAACTCCCTCCTCATGTCCTTACCATCTCTATAAGCTCCCTCGCACCCTTTATCGTCGTCTCTGTGGTCGTTCCCATGAGCCTCGCCACCTCCCTTACCTTCTCCTCACCGGATATTCTCCTTACCTCTATGTAAGGTATGTCGCCTATGAACTTCTTTTCGGTGAGGAAGTTAACGTCTCCAGCTGCACAGACGGGTGCCGAGTGGGTTATCGCTATTATCTGCATGTTCTTCGAGAGTTTTCTCAGCATCTTGGCGAGCTTCAAGGAAGTCTCACCGCTTATCCCCGCGTCCACCTCGTCGAAAATGTAGGTCTCGACGGGGGGAAGTATTAAAGAGAGGGAGAGGAAGAGTCTCGTAAGCTCACCCCCCGAAGCTACCTCTCCTAAGGGTTTCGGGTCGCTACCGTGGGCCGAGAAGAGGAAGGTGACCCTGTCCGAGCCGTATTTCGTCGGCTCCACCTCTTCGAGATCGACTTTGAGGACAGCCCTCTCGAGGTTGAGGTCTTCTAAGACTTTTTTTACTGACCTCTCGAGCCTCCTCGCTGACTCCTTTCTCTTTGAGGAAAGCTCCTTGGAAGCTTCCTTCAGCTCATTTTTTAGCCTTTCGACCTCGAAGCTCAGGTCTTCGACAGCCCTCTCAAGCTCCTCAGCCTTCGAGATCTCCTCCCTCAGAGTTTCCGCCTCTTTAAGTATCTCCCCGTAAGGTTTTTTGTATTTCCTTTCGAGCCTCTGGACCCTGTAGAGGAGTTCGTTTACCCTGTCTATCTCCTCAGGGGAGACCTCCTCGATCTTGGACCTTATTTCCTCAGCGACCTCAAGGAGGTGGTCCCTTATCCGGGAGAGCTTTTCGAGGGGACCTTTTATGCTTTCGGAGACCTCCTCAAGCCTCGAGAGGCTCCTTATTGCGGAGGAGATCTTAGAGTAGGCGGAATCTTCACCTTCGTAGAGTTCTGAGAGGGCGCCCATCAGGTATTTGGCTCTCTTTTCGATCTGGGTGAGGGTCTTCGCCCTTTCCTTTAGCTCCTCCACCTCCTCCGCCGAAAGCCCCACCTCCTCTATCTCCCTCAGCCTGTATTCCAAGTAGTCCCTTTTCCTTAAGACCTCCTCCCTCTTTGAGAGGAGTTCCTCGAGCTTTTTCCTTTTCGAAGAGAACTCCCTGTAGATCTCGCCGACCTTTTCCCTCAGGTCTTCAAGCTCCCCGAACTTGTCGAGGAGGTCCCTCTGGTAGTCTTCCCTGAGGAGCTTTACAAACTCGTTCTGTCCTTGAAGGGATACCCTCTCCTCGAGAATTTCCTTCACCACCTTGGCTGTTGTCCCCCTGCCGTTCAGGAAGTATCTGCTCCTTCCGCCCCTGATCTCCCTCCTCAGGACCGTCTCCTCCCCCTCCGATTCGAGAACCACCTCGACAGCCGTCCCCTCCGGGTAGCTACCTTGCTTTCCCATAACGAACTCCAAAGCGGAGAGGGTCATAGACTTGCCCGTTCCCGTCTCTCCGGATATGACGTTCAGACCCTTTCCGAACTCTATCTCCGTGTCCCTTATGAGGAGAAAGCTCTCTATGCGGACGGATCTTAGCATGAAAATTAATATATGAGCTTTATCCTCTTTTTTCTGCTACTTCTCTCCTGCGAAGCAAGGAGGGAATACCCTGAGATTTCAAAGATCCCTTGGGAGAGGTCTTGGGAGAAGGCTCTCGAGAGGGCGGGGAGCGAAAAAAAGCCCGTATTCGTATACTTCTACGCGGTTTGGTGTAGCTGGTGCAGGGAATACGAGGAGGTGCTGGAGAGAAAGAGGGTAAGGTCCCTCATCTCAGAGAGGTTCGTTCCTCTCCTCCTCGACATAGACAGGGACAGGAGGCTGTTCGTCAAGTTCGGTGGGAGGGGAACTCCCTTTACTGTTCTCCTAAGCCCGGAAGGGAAAATGCTCGTGAGGTTCCACGGCGTCGCGAAAGAGAAAGACCTTTTGGGACTTCTCTCCTTGGTCTTGGAAGGGAGCGTGGGGGTTTTAGAAAAGAAAAAGCTCCTTTCCGTCGGTGAGGTGAGCGGAAAAAGGTGTGCTGAGATAAAGTCAAAATTCATAGAGGACCTAAAGGTCAGGTTCGACCCCGTCTTCGGAGGTTTCTCCGCACCCTCCGAGGGAGGTGCTGTCTTCAAGTGGCCCACACCCTTCACCTACGCCTACCTCCTAGAGAGGGGTTACCTCGTCGAGGAAGCTCTCTTCTCCCTCGACAAAGACATCGAGTACCTCTTCGACAGGGTCGACGGGGGCTTCTTTAACTTCTACGACAGGTCGAGGGCTTTCGAGTTTTTCTTCGAGACCTCCAAGTCCCTGAAGGTGAACGGTGGAATGATACTGGCCCTCGTCGAAGCCTTCAAAAAAACGGGGAGAGACGAATACCTAAAGCTCGCCTTAGAGACCTTTAGCTACTTGGAAAGGAACCTACTCCACGGGTCCGGTTGCTACCTGAACGCTCAGGTCTCCGACCCGAAATACTACAACCTTCCCCCCGAGGAGAGGAAAAAAAGAAGACCCCCTCATCCCGACACCGCCATCGTTGTTGAGGACAACAGCAGGGCTGTTCTGGGTCTCCTCTCCCTCTACAGGGTGACGGGAGATCGGAGGCTGGCGGAAAGAGCTAAGGCTTGCCTCCGATACATGCTGAGCAACCTCCTCGAAGGTAAGACCCTCTACAGGTTCTACGACGTGAAGAACGGGAAAAAAGGAGATCCCAACTTCGGCATGGACGTTTCTTTCTTTTCCCTCGCCCTTTTGGAGGCTGGTATGAAGAAGGAAGCTCTGAGGGTAGCCCTCTTGGAGGCGGACCACACGTGGGTATCGCGCTCCGTTCTCCTCTACACCCTCTTGAAGCTCGGCAAAAAAGAGGAAGCTCTTGAGCTGGCGGAGAAGCTTTCCTTCGACCCCGACTACCACAACCCTGACGACATGGTCTTCCTGATCAGGTCCCTCGAGCTTCTGATCGGAAGGTGCTGATCTATATTTAAACTCATGGAGAAGGTCTTTATATACGACACTACTTTGAGGGACGGCTCTCAGGCGGAGGGGGTGAGCTTCTCCATAGAGGACAAGCTGAGGATAGCAGAGAAGCTGGACGAGTTCGGTATAGACTACATAGAGGGAGGGTGGCCCTTCGCAAACCCGAAGGACAAGCTCTTCTTCCAGAGGCTCAAGAAGATAAAGTTCAGACACGCAAAGCCCGTAGCCTTCGGATCTACGAGGAAGCCCGGTGTTAAAGTGAGCGAGGACAGGCAGATCGAGGAGCTGATAAGGGCTGAAACTCCCGTGATCACCGTCTTCGGGAAGAGCTGGGACCTTCACGTGAAGGAGGCTCTGAGGACCTCACTCGAAGAGAACCTGGACATGGTCTACGAGACGGTCGAGTTCCTGAAGAAGCACACCGAGGAGGTCATATTCGATGCGGAACACTTCTTCGACGGTTACGCCTCAAACCCAGAATACGCCCTCTCGGTTGTAGAGGCTGCGGTAAAGGGGGGTGCTGACTGGGTAGTTCTGTGCGATACCAACGGCGGGAGGCTTCCCCACGAGGTTTACGAAGCTACCAAAGCTGTTAAGGAGAGGTTTCCCGAGGTAAAGATAGGCATACACGCCCACAACGACTCAGAAACAGCTGTTGCAAACTCCATAATGGCTGTCCTCGCAGGTGCGAGGCAGGTCCACGGGACCGTAAACGGGATAGGTGAGAGGACCGGAAACGCTAACCTCTGCTCCGTTATACCCAACCTACAGCTGAAGCTCGGCTTCGAGGTAGTCCCTAAGGAGAACCTGAAGAAGCTCACCGAACTCGCCCGCTTTGTCGCTGAACTTTCGAACATGCCCCTCCCGAGGAACATGCCCTACGTTGGAGAGAGCGCCTTCGCCCACAAGGGAGGGGTCCGCGCCTCCGCAGTAATGAAGAGGAGCGAAACTTACGAACACATAGACCCGGAAGTTGTCGGGAACAGGAGGAAGATAACCGTCTCCGATCTCGCGGGGAAAAGCAACCTAATATACAAGCTAAGGGAGTTCGGTATAGAGGTGGAGGAGAGGTCTCCGGAGCTTCTCAAACTCGTCGAGAAGATAAAGGAGCTGGAGAAGGAGGGCTACCAATTTGAGGCTGCGGAGGCTTCCCTTGAGCTTCTCTGCAAGAGGCACTTCGGTCTCGTCAAGGATTACTTCGACCTCGAAGCTTACAGGGTCCTCATAGCCAAGAGGGGTATGGACGAAAAGCCAACTTCGGAAGCCACCGTCAGGCTCTCGGTGGAGGGTGTCGGGGAACACACAGCTGCACTCGGGAACGGTCCCGTGAACGCCCTCGACAACGCACTCAGGAAAGCCCTCGAGGAGTTCTACCCGAACCTGAAGGAGATGAAGCTCATAGACTACAAAGTGAGAATAATAAACGAGTCCGCGGGGACATCAGCCAAGGTGAGGGTCCTGATAGAGTCAACGGACGGAAAGAGGAAGTGGGGGACCGTGGGAGTTTCCGAGAACGTGATAGAAGCTTCCTGGATAGCACTCACGGACGCTATAGTCTACAAGCTCATGAAGGACGAGGAGGATTCCCTGCGAGGGACGTGATCTCCTCCATTATCTCTTCGGCGACTCTCCTGTAATCCTTAGGACCTCCCTTTCCAGAAAAGACCCTTGGTTTTCCGATTATTACCCTTATCGGTTTTCCGAGTCTCGGGAACTTCGCACCCTTCGGGAGGACCCTGTCCGTTCCCTCTATGTAAACGGGAACAACCGGGGAACCTGTCTTCAAGGCGAGGAAACCGACCCCCGACTTCGGTCTTAAAAACTTTCCGGGTTCCGCCCTCGTCCCCTCCGGGAATATGCAGACGCTACAGCCCTTTTTGAGGATCTCGAGGACGCTCTTTAGCGTCTCCAGATCTCCCGCACCCCTTCTTATCGGTATAGCCCTCATGTGCCTCAGAAAAAGCCCTAAGGGAGGTTTGAAGAGTTCTTCCTTCGCTAAGAAGAAGAGAGGCTCGGGGAAGACGGAGTTGAGGACGGGGGGGTCGAGGTGGCTCCTGTGGTTCGAAGCGACTATAAAACCCCCTTCGGGTAAGTTCTCAAGACCGAATACCCTAACCCTGAATACAGCCCTGAAGAGGGTTTTTGCGAAGGGGCAGAGGGGCTTCAGGAGATATCTCCCCAAGGGTGTTGTAGGACAGTCCATCACTCCTTTCTCTCTACCTTCCCCCTCAGGAACTCGATCAGCTCCTCCACCCTCATAGAGCCTAAGTTGCCTTCCCTCTTCCCTCTTACTGACACGGTCTCCGTCTCCACCTCCCTGTCCCCAACTATAGCAAGGTAAGGAATCTTCATAAGCTCCGCCTCCCTTATCTTCGCCCCGAGCCTCTCCTCCCTTTCGTCCATCTCCACCCTGAAGCCAGCCCTCTCGAGTTCTGAAAAGACCTTTTTTGCGTAACTGACGTGCCTCTCCGCTATGGGGAGGACCCTCACCTGAGTCGGTGAGAGCCAAAGGGGGAGCAGTCCTCCGTAGTGTTCGAGGAGGACACCCGTGAACCTCTCTATGGAGCCGAGTATAGCCCTGTGGATCATGTAGGGTCTGTGCTTTTTGTTGTCGGGACCGACGTAGGTCATGTCGAACCTCTCAGGTAGGTTGAAGTCGAACTGTATTGTTGAACACTGCCAGAGCCTTCCGAGGGCATCCCTTATCTTCACGTCTATCTTTGGACCGTAGAAGGCTCCTCCCCCTTCGTCTATCTCGTATTCGAGACCGAGGTCTTCGATAGCTTCCCTCAGGGCGCTTTGAGACCTCTCCCACTGCTCATTCGTCCCTATGGCGTGTTCCGGTCTCGTTGAGAGGTAAACTTTGAACTCGTTGAAGCCGAAGTCTTTTAACATCGAAACCGCAAATTCGAGGGTCTCCTTTATCACTCCTTCCACCTGATCGGGTGTGCATATTATGTGGGCGTCGTCTTGGGTGAAGCCCCTCACCCTCATGAGTCCGTGCAGGACTCCCGACATCTCGTATCTGTAAACGGTTCCGAGTTCGGCTATCTTCATGGGAAGCTCCCTGTAGCTCCTTACCCTGCTCTTGTATATGGCTATGTGGAAGGGACAGTTCATAGGCTTCACGTAGTAGCCTTCCCCCTCCATCTCCATCTCGGGGAACATGTTTTCTTTGTAGTATTCGGTGTGACCGCTCCTCTCCCAGAGCTTTGACCTCCCTACGTGGGGCGTGTAGACGAGCTGGTATCCCCTCTTTATATGCTCCTCCTTCCAGTAGTCCTCGAGGACCCTCCTGTAGACCGCCCCCCTCGGTAGCCATATGACGAGACCAGGTCCCACCTCCTCGTCTATAAGGAAGAACTCGAGTTCCCTCCCGAGCCTCCTGTGGTCCCTTCTTTTTGCCTCCTCGTGGAGCCTCAGCCTCTCTTTAAGCTCCTCCTCCTCCCAGAAGGCTATCCCGTATATCCTCGTTAGCTGGGGCTGGTCCGCCCTCCCCATCCAGTAAGCACCTGAGACGGACATGAGCTTGAAGGCTCCCGCTTGACCGGTGGAGGGGAGGTGGGGACCCTTGCAGAGGTCTACAAAGTCCCCCTGCTCGTATACGGATATGACCTCGTCTTGGGGTATCCTGTTTATGATCTCTATCTTGTATTTTTCCTTGAGGTCTTCGAAGAGCTTGATCGCCTCCTCCCTGCTTATCTCCCTCCTGAGTATGGGGTAGTCCCTCCTTATTATCTCCCTCATCTTCTCCTCTATCTTGGGGAGGTCCTCCTCAGTTATCCTGTGACCCTCCACCTCCACGTCGTAGTAGAAGCCCTCCTCCGTCGTCGGACCCACCCCGAGGTGGACCTTCCTCGTCCCGTATATTTCTTTGAGAGCCTGAGCCATTATGTGGGCGAGGGAGTGTCTGAGGATCTCCAAGCTCTCGGGGTCGCCTTTGAAGACGGGCTTTAACTCACCCCCTTCCCTTACAGGTGTCTGGAGGTCGAGGATCTCGTCTCCCAGCTTCCCGCCGAGGGCGTCTCTTATGCCCGCCCTCTTTAGCACCTCACCGAGGGGTGTTCCCTTCTCAACCTCTATCTCCTTCCCTTCTATGAAGACCTTAATCCTCTCTCCCATGGCTCCCATATTTTACTAATTTATGGTCCAGCCGATAATTTATTTAGGAGGGGGTGATGGTTCTGGGGGTCGCTCTCCTGCTGCTTTGCTTTGCCTTCTCCCTCTCCCAGACGGTCATAAAGGCTCACGAGGGGGCGGTGAGATCAATAGACGTTGAGGGGAAACTGCTCGTCACCGCGGGTGACGACGGCTTCATAAAGGTTTGGAACATAAAGAACATGAAGCAGATACTGAAGATAAGGAGTCACAGGGGTAAGGTCCTTTCGGTAGCCATAAACAGGAGGGGTTTCATAGTCTCCGCAGGCGACGACGGGATAATAAGGGTATGGAGGCTCCCGACGGGAAAGCTCTTCAAGATCCTTAAAGGTCATCAGGAGTTCGTGAGGACCTTAACCTTCTCCAAATACGGGAGGCTCATGGCTTCCGCGGACGACCTCTGGGATATAATCGTCTGGGACGCTGTCAGCTGGAAGATGATAAGGAAGCTGACGGGACACGTGGGATGGATCTACGCCCTTGCCTTCTCTCCGAAGGAAGACCTCCTCGCCTCAGCTTCGAAGGACAACACGGTAAGACTCTGGGACCTCAACAAGGGGACCGTTAAGGTCCTCGAAGGTCACACGGACTTCGTCTACGCGGTAGCCTTCTCCCCGAAGGGGAGCCTCCTTGTCTCAGCGGGGAACGACCAGAGGATAATAGTCTGGAGGGTGAGGGACGGGAAGCTCCTATACAGGTTCAAGGCTCACGACGGGAGCGTCTACGCCCTCGACTACTCTCCCGACGGGACCTTCGTGGCGAGCGGGGGTTACGACAGGAAGGTGAAGCTCTGGAGCACCTCCGACTGGAGGCTCGTCGGCGTCTTCACGGGACACAGGGGGATGATAACATCTTTGAAGTTCTCGGACGACTCCTCCCTCCTGATCTCTGGTGACACCGAAGGATACATAAGGATCTGGAGGCTAAAGTAAGATATTCTCCATGAGGGCTGTCCTCCAGAGGGTGAAGAGGTCGTGGGTAAAGGTGGAGGGGAAGGTGGTCGGTGAGATAGGGAGGGGTCTCAACGTCCTCCTCGGTGTCGGGAGGGGGGACACGGAAGAGGATGCGAGGAAGCTCGCCTCGAAGATAGTAAACCTGAGGATCTTCGAAGACGATAAAGGAAAGTTCCAGCTCTCCCTTTTAGATATAAAGGGTGAGGTCCTCGTCGTCTCCCAGTTTACCCTCTATGCGAACGTAAAGAAAGGAAGGAGACCGAGCTTCGAGGAGGCTGAGGAGCCAAAGAGGGCTAAGGAGCTTTACGAGAGGTTCGTTGAGGAGGTGAGGTCCTTCGGTGTGAAGGTAGAAACAGGTGTCTTCGGAGCCATGATGGAGGTCTACATAGAGAACTGGGGACCCGTTACCATAATCGTGGACTCATCACAGCTCTGAGATAGATTTTAAGTTGGGATGGAAAGAAAGGACAGGACCATAATGGAGTGTGTGGGACCCTGCCTCCAGAAGATAAAGGAACACGAGGAACTCAAAAGTATGTTCAAAAAGCTCTCAGAAGGCAAGGAGGAGTTCGTGGAGGGGATCCTCAAGGAGAAGGTCCAAGACTACCACAAGAAGATGGTAAGCTACCTCTCGAACTTAGTTGAAGAGATAAAGGCAAAGAGGGAGGAGGTGGAGAGCCTCAAAGGTCCCCAAAAGGAGGAGGCGAAGAGGGACCTCGAGGACCTCGAAACGGAGCTTTTCTGCTGTCTCGCCGAGATAATGGAGACCTACCACTTCTTCAGGACACTCGAGGACCTCTCCGACCAACATATAGAACAGGCTCTGAACATTCCCGTAAGGCTCCTATACGAGCTTATCCTGAGGTGACCGTATAATATATGTATGGTAGAGACGGGTAAGGTTTTAAAAGAAGCCCTTACCTTCGACGACGTTCTCCTCGTCCCCGACTACTCGGAGGTCCTCCCCCACGAGGTGGACGTCTCCACCTACATTACGCCTAAGATAAAGCTTAACATACCCATAGTGTCCGCAGCTATGGACACGGTAACCGAGGCGAGGCTCGCCATAGCCCTCGCGAGGGAGGGAGGTATCGGCATAATCCACAGGAACATGACCATAGAGGAGCAGGCGAAGGAGGTGGAGAAGGTAAAGAAGTCAGAAAGCGGTATGATCCTCGACCCCGTGACGGTGAACCCGGAGGCAACCGTAAGGGAAGCCCTCTCCATAATGGAGAGGTTCAAGATATCGGGAGTTCCGGTCGTCGACAAAGAGGGGAAGCTTGTAGGTATCCTTACGAACAGGGATCTCAGGTTCTTAAAGCCCACCGACTACGACAAGCCAGTCTCCCTCTTCATGACTAAGGAGAACTTGATAACAGCGGAGGAAGGTGTGACCTTGGAGGAGGCGACAGCCATATTCCAGAAGTACAAGATAGAGAAACTCCCCATAGTGGACAGGGAGGGGAGGATAAAGGGACTGATAACGATAAAGGACATAGTAAAGAGGATGCAGTATCCGAACGCCTGCAAGGACGAGATAGGGAGGCTGAGGGTAGGCGCGGCGGTCGGGACGGGAGAGGAAGCTTTAGAGAGGGTTTCCGCTTTGGTTGAAGCGGGAGTCGATCTTATAGTCATAGACACAGCCCACGGACACTCGAAGAGGGTCATAGAGACCCTCGAAAAGATAAAGTCGAGCTTCCCGGACCTTCAGGTTGTAGCGGGGAACGTGGCTACAGCTGAGGGGACGAGGGCTTTGATAGAGGCTGGTGCGGACGCGGTCAAGGTGGGTGTAGGACCCGGTTCCATATGCACTACGAGGGTCGTAGCAGGCGTCGGTGTCCCACAGCTCACCGCCATAATGGAAGCTTTCAGCGTAGCCAAGGACTACGGTATTCCAATTATAGCTGACGGGGGTATAAGGTATTCGGGCGACATAGTGAAGGCTCTCGCAGCGGGTGCGAGCGCCGTGATGCTCGGGAACCTGCTCGCCGGGACCGAAGAGGCACCCGGTGAGACCATATACTATCAGGGGAGAGCTTACAAGGTTTACAGGGGGATGGGTTCCCTCGGAGCCATGATGAGCAGGCTCTCCTCGGACAGATACGGTCAGGACAAAATGGAGAAGTTCGTCCCCGAAGGTATAGAGGGAAGGGTCCCTTACAAGGGGAAGCTGAGGGACGTCGTCTTCCAGCTCGTGGGAGGTCTCAGAGCCGGTATGGGATACACGGGGGCGAGGAACATAAAGGAGCTTCAGGAGAAGGCAAAGTTCGTCAGGATAACTTGGGCTGGATACAGGGAGTCCCACGTCCACGACGTCCAGATAACGAAGGAGGCTCCCAACTACTGGGTGGAGTGATATGCCCTTCAGGGAGACGGACCTTCCCGGCGTCGGGAAGAGGTACACCTTCGAGCTTGAGGAGGGGGTGGAGCTTACGCTCATAATCCACAACACGGGGAGGAGGGAGATATACATAGTCGAAGAGGAGGAAGAGGAACCCTCCTGCGTCATATCCCTCACCGAGGAGGAGGCGAAGGAACTCGGCTTCCTGCTCGCTGGGACCACATACCAGCCCGTAGCACCCGAAAAGATGGAGGTGATCCTGAAGGAAATGGTCATGGAGTGGGTGAAGGTAAGGGAAGGCTCGAATATAGCGGGGAGAACCATAGCGGAGTCCCAAATAAGGAAGAGGACCGGAGCTTCGATAGTGGCGATAATAAGAGGGGAGAAGATGATAGTGAACCCCGACCCTTACGAAGCGGTGATAGAGCCGGGTGACGTCCTCGTCGTCGTGGGGACGAGACAGCACCTCAAGAACTTCCTCGAATACTGCGGCTCCTGCTCCACGTAATGATCCAGATAACCCTCCTCTTCGTCCTCATGTTCCTCTTCGCGAGGTTCCTGAGGAGGTTCGGTGTCCCCGCTATAATCTCCTTTTTGATCGTCGGCTTCCTCGCCAAAGGTTGGATACATCACGAGAGCGGTGAGCTTCTCGAACTCTTCAAAGAAGCCGGTATAATCCTGCTCTTTTTCTTCCTCGGTCTCGAGTACTCCTTCGAGAGGCTAAGGACGATGGTGAACATATGGAAGCCGGGGGTGGTGGACTTTCTCCTGAACTTCGTCCCTATTTTTCTGCTCGCAAAAGCTTTCGGTTTCGACCTCGTCACCTCCCTCCTCATAGCCGGCGTCTTTTATCCTTCCAGCACCTCCATAGTTGCGAAGCTCCTCATGGACTACAGGAGGCTCGCCCTCCCCGAGGCGGAACTGCTAATAGGCATACTTATATTCGAGGACCTCGTCGCAATTTTGCTTTTGTCCCTGCTCACCCCTATGGTTGAAGCGGGAAGTTTGGACCTCTCGAAGGTTCCCCTCAGCCTCCTCAAGATACTCGGTGTCCTCTTAGCCTTCTATTGGGTTTACAGGTTCGTCGTCCCGAGGGTTCAGGGCTGGCTCGACAGGTCTTCTGAGGACGAAAACTTCGTCTTCTTCCTCCTCGGACTCACCCTCCTTACTGGGATATCTTTTAAGGAAATAGGTCTTTCCGAGGCTCTCGGAGCTTTCCTTCTCGGCGTCCTCGTCCCGGAAACCAGGGTCATGGAGAACATAGAGAGGCACCTCTCCTCCTTCAAGGAGCTTTCGATAGGGATCTTCTTCTTCTTCTTCGCTTACGAGAGCGATCTTTCTTTGCCGAAGGAGCTTGGCTTCCTTGCGGTCCTTCTACTCCTCGGTGTTTTCCTCAAGCTGGTGTCTACCTATGTTGGTGCGGTCCTATTCGGTCTCAGGAAAAAGGCGAGGCTCAGGGCTTCCCTTTCCTTCGTCCCGAGGGGTGAGTTTTCGGTAGTTATAGCCTCCCTCGAACCTTCAGCCAAGGTCCTCGCCATACCCTTTATCTTGGCGACAGCTATTGTCGGGAGCTTTCTGTTTGCGGTAGCACCCAAGTTGGCGGACGCTGTTTACCCGCCTAAGAGGAGGCGAGGGAGGAGAGGACCCTCTCGAGCTGGAGCCTCTTTTCCTCGAGGTCGTCCTCGGGCAGGACCCTGATCTCCTCACCTACTATCACCTCCCCTTCGGTAAAGGGGTAAGGGACGAGGAACCTGTCCCAAGACCTTACCTCGAAGAACTTCTTGAACTTGACTGCAGCCGGGACTATAGGGGCGCCCGTCTTTTGAGCTAAGAAGACCACACCCCTCTTCACCTTCATGGGAGGTCCCTTGGGTCCGTCGACGGTTATGGCAACGTTCTTTCCCCTTTGGATAGCTTCAATTAGCTGGAGGGCAACCGTCCTTCCCCCCTTTTCAGCTCTACCCTCCTCGGTGGAACCCCTCACCACCTCGAAGCCGAGACCTTCCAGTATCCTCGTCGCTATCTCGCCGTCCGCGAACCTGCTCGCCAAGGTGCATATGCCCCTGTCCATGCCGAAGAGGGCGAGACCCAAGGCGTGACCGTGGAGGAGGGCGTATATCTTACCCCTGTCCTTGTGGAAGTCGTATCTTTTCTTCCACCTTATGGACCTTCCGAGGATCCTGACCGCCGGGACTATGAGGGGAGTGAGGGCGAGAATAAGCCTGAACCTGATCCTCTTATTCATCCATAATAGTATTATTAACAAAATCTGTGAGGTGGATTATGGAGGAGCAAAGGTTCGTAGCTGTTCCATTCGCTCTGGTGGGTTTTTTCGTCACCGACAGGGATGTGGAGGAGAGCATAAGGACGGACATGACCCCCGAGGAACTTGAGAAGTTTCAGGAGCTTGTAGCCCGCTACCTGTTTAAAGAGGGTGTAAGGGTGGCTATCTACCCTTCCGTTGTCCCTCCCGAGCAGGCTGAGGAAGCAGTAAACGAACTCGAAAAGCTCATCTTCGGAGAGGAGGAATGACGAGGATACTCGTCTGCGGTGCGCTCGGGAGGATGGGAAGGAGGATAGTGGAACTCTCCCTTGAGGACCCGGAGGTTGAGGTGGTGGGGGGTGTTGAGCTTCCCGAGAAGGTCTCCTCCGAAGATTTGGGTGAGGTCCTCGGAAGAGAAGAACTAAAGGGGAAACCTTTAACCTCTGAACTTGAGGAGATCGTAGACCTTTGCGACGTCGTCGTCGAGTTTTCTGGGAACCCACAAGCGGCTGTCTCCCACACGAGAACAGCTTCCCTTCACGGCAAAGCTTCCGTTATAGGGACGACCGGATTCACAGAAGAGCAGGTGAGGGAAATAGAGGAATGTTCGCGGAAAGCTCCCGTCCTCCTATCCCCCAACATGAGCCTCGGTGTTAACCTGCTCTTTAGACTCGTCGAGACCGCAGCGGAGGTCTTGGCTGAAAAGGGTTTCGACGTTGAGATAGTGGAGGTCCACCACAGGTTCAAGAGGGACGCTCCGAGCGGGACAGCCCTTAGGCTCGCAAAAATCTTGAGCGAGAAGATGAAGACGAAGAGGTTCGTCTTCGGAAGGGAAGGGGAATCGCCGAGGAAAGACGAGGAGATAGGTGTCATGGCTTTGAGGGGAGGTGACGTTGTGGGTGACCATACCGTCCTTTTCCTCGGCTTCGGGGAGAGGCTCGAGCTTACCCACAGGGCGACATCGAGGGACACCTTCGCGAAGGGTGCCATCGAAGCCTCCAAGTGGATAAAAGGTAAAGGTCCGGGCATGTATTCCATGCTCGACGTCCTGAACTTATGAGGGAGAAGGACCTCGAGAGGCTGGAGTTCACAAGGATAAAGGAGAAGCTAAAGGAACTCTCCCACTCCCCCGCCACAAAAGAGCTGATAGAAGCGTTAAGACCCCAAACGGACACGGAAAAGGTCGCCGAGGAGATACAGCTCTTCGAGAGCTTCTTAGAAGTTGAGGAACTCACCCTATACGAGTTCGAAGACGTGAGGGGGATCTTAAAGAAGTCGAAGATAGAGAACGCGGTCCTGAGCGTCGAGGAGATCCTCAGCCTACTTAAAGTCCTGAAGCTCGTGAGGGAGGTGAGGAGGACGGTTGGGAAGGTAGCTGAGAGAAGGACGCCCCTCAGGAAGCTCTCCAAAAAGCTCCACCTTTTCTCTTCCCTCGAGAACCTCATAGAGTCCTCGATAGACAGGAGGGGGTTTGTGAAGGACGAAGCGAGCGAGGGACTCCTCAGGATAAGGAGGTCCATAAGGAGCCTTGAAAAGGAGATAATGGATAGGCTCGAAGAACTCCTCAGGCGTCCCGACGCGGACAAGGTCTTCACCGACAGGATAATAACCCTCAGGAACAACAGGTACGTTGTCCCCGTAAAGACATCTCAAGCGAAGAAGATATTCGGGATAGTCCACGGGACCTCCTCTTCGGGCTACACCACATACGTGGAACCCCACTTCGTCATACAGCTGAACAACAAGCTGAACGAACTGAAGGCGGAAGAGGAGGAGGAGGTAAGGAAGGTCCTCGGGAGGATAACCTCTTACATAGGTGACTTCGCGGACAGGATCTTAGAGTCCTTCGAAGCCCTCGTTGAGATAGACCTCCTGAACGCAAAGAGGAAGCTCTCCCAAATCTACGGGGGCAGGTTTCCGAAGATAGGGGAGTTTGTGGAGCTAAAGGGTGCAAAACACCCCCTCCTCCTAATGACGAACCCCGATACGGTCCCGGTGGACATAGTCCTGAAGGAAAAAAAAGGTGTTATCCTCACGGGTCCGAACACGGGTGGGAAGACGGTTGCTCTGAAGACGCTCGGGCTTTTGGTCCTCATGGTCCAGAGCGGTATACCCGTTCCCTTGGATGAGGGTAGCACTTTGAGGATCTTCAAGAGGGTCTTTGCGGACATAGGGGACGAGCAGAGCATAGACCAGAACCTCTCCACCTTCTCCTCCCACATGACGAACATAGCGGACTTCATGGATAAGGTGGACGGGGACACGCTCGTCCTCCTCGACGAACTCGGTGCCGGAACGGACCCCGCTGAGGGTTCAGCCCTCGGAATAGGCATACTCGAGTTTTTAAAAGGGAAAGGAGCTTGGGTCTTTGCGAACACCCACCACACACCCATCAAGCTCTACGCAGTGAGTTCGGACTACTACCTTCCCGCCACGGTCCTCTTCGACGAGGAAACGTTAAAGCCCCTCTACAAGATAGCTTACGGCTCCGTAGGTGAGAGCATGGCTCTTACAGTGGCGAGGAGGTGCGGGTTGCCCGAGGAGGTCTTGAAGGTAGCGGAGGAGAAGCTGAAAGGCAAAGGCGGGGACTTGGGGGAAGTTGCCAGAAAGCTCTCCCAGTATACGAGGGAGTATCAGAGGAAGCTCGAGGAGGTGGAGAGGCTAAAGGAGGAGCTGAAAAAGGAAAAGGAAAAGTACGAGAAGCTCTACGGTGAGTATATGGAGTTCAAAAAAAGAGGGTGGAAGGAGGTCTACAGGGAAGCGAAGGAGTTCCTGAGAAAGCTCGAGGAGGAGGGAAGGAGGGTCTTAAGATCCGCAAAGGATCCGAAGGAGATAGAGGAGTTCGTGAAGAAAAAAGAAAGACAGCTCACCCTCTTCAGGAAAGCGGAGAGCGTGAAGGTGGGGGACACGGTCGAGTTCATGGGAAGGAGGTGCAGGGTGGTCGAAATAAAGGAAGGGAAGGCGAAGATAGTTTCGGGTAGCATGAGCGTTTGGGTTAGCCTCGAACTCCTTTCGAAGTCGGAGAGGACGGAAGAGCAGAGGGAGAAGGTTACCTTAACGTCCGTCAAGGGGGAGATAAACCTGACCGGTATGGATCAGGAGACAGCCCTGATCGAACTCGAGAGGTTCCTCGAAGAGGCGTATTCCGCAGGTCTGAAGAGCGTGAAGGTCATACACGGTGTCGGGAAGGGTGTGCTGAAGAGGGCTGTGAGGGAGTTCCTCTCAAAGCACGGCAGGGTCAAGTTCTTCAGGGACGCCTATCCGGGGGAGGGGGGTGCAGGGGTCACCGTCGTCTTCCTCACAACTTCCGAGTGAGGGCGAGCTTCCTCTCCAGCTTTCCCTGCCAGAGGTTTATGCCGAAGGAGGTGAGCTTGCTGAGATCTTCTTCGCTTTCCACCTCCTTGACCACCACCTGAGAACCCGGAGAAGCCTTCTTTATCTCCTCGAAAGCCCAAAGGACGAAGTCGAACCTCTCCTCAGAAGGTGGGAGCTTTACCTTAACGTAGGCGGGCTGTAGGATCTCAACCCTCTCCTTTGTGGAGCCTTCGAGACCGTAGTCGTCAACGGAGAGCGTAGCACCCTTGCTCTCGGCAAAATCCCTTATTTTTTTCAGTATCTCCCTGCTCACCATGTCCCTTTGAACCTCGAGTATAAGGTTCTCCCTCACGAACTGGACCACGTCGGTAGTGTATTTGGTGATGGTCGTCGGTTTTATGTTAACGAACACCAAACCCTCTTCGAGGTCCCCTTCGACTATCGCGCTCGCACAGAGGAACTTAAAAAAGACGAGGTCAGTCCTCTCGTCCACTCCTTTTTCTATCATGTAGCTGTGTATACCGAGGTCCGGAAGATACTCAAAGCCCACCCTTTTCCTCTCACCGCCACCGAGTTCGAGGTAAACGCCCTCCTTCCTGACTTCCACAACTAAAATTATGTATGAGTATGCTCGTCAAAGTCATTCCTGTAGGACCGATAGAGGTGAACTGCTCGATCGTGGCGGATCCGCAGACGGGAGAGGCTATCGTAGTCGATCCCGGGGCTGAAGGGGAGAGGATAATAGAGGTGGCGAAGGAGTTCAAAGTAACCGCAGTTGTGAACACCCACGGTCACATAGACCACGTGGGTCAGGTAAAGAAGGTAAAGGAGTTTTTTGACGTCCCCTTTTACCTTCACCCGGACGACCTCTTCCTCATAAGGGACGAGATATGGCCGGGTTTTGCGAACTACATAAAGGCTCAGCCCTGTCCCGAGCCTGACGTTCCCTTGAAAGAAGGTATGGAGATAAAAGTCGGAAAGCTCACATTCCGCGTTCTCCACACACCCGGACACACACCCGGAATGTGCTGTCTCTACTCGGAGGAGGGGAGGGTCCTGATAGCCGGGGATCTCCTCTTCAAGGGTAGCGTCGGAAGGTGGGACCTTCCCGGCGGAGACAGGGAAAAGCTCAGAAAGTCCCTCGATAGGATCGTAAGCGAACTCCCGGAGGATACAATAGTCGTTTGCGGACACTACGAGGAGACGACCATAGGTCACGAGAAGAGGTTCAACCCATACCTCAACGGAGGTCTCCTGTGAAGGAGATCGTAAAGGTTGAAAACCTCTGGAAGGAGATCGAGGGGAGGTGGATCCTAAAGGACGTCTCCTTCGAGGTTTACGAGGGCGAGATATTCTCCATAATAGGCGGGAGCGGGAGCGGGAAGACCTCTATAACCAAGCACATAGTGGGTCTCTGGAAGCCGACGAGGGGGAAGGTCTTCGTCTTCGGGAAGGACATATCGAAGCTCTCACCTATAGAGCTTGACGACCTCAGAAAAAACATAGGCTACGTCTTTCAAGAGAGTGCCTTGTTCGACAGCCTGAAGGTCTGGGAGAACGTCGGCTTTTACTTTTTGGAACACACGAAGATGAGCAAGGAGGAAGTAAGGAGACTGGCGTTGGACAAACTCAGGCTCGTCAACCTCGAAGAGGAGGTCTTGGATCTCATGCCCTCCGAACTCTCCGGTGGTATGAGGAAGAGGGTGTCCATAGCGAGGGCGATAGCCACAGATCCGAAGCTCATAATCTACGACGAGCCGACCTCAGGACTCGACCCCATAACGAGCAGGGTGATAGACAGGCTGATAGTTAGCCTAAGAGAAAAGACGAAGACAACCGCCATAGTCGTCACCCACGATATGATGAGCGCCTTCTCCATATCCGACAGGATAATGGTCCTTAGAAAAGGAGAGGTTGTGGACATGGGAACCCCCGAGGAGATCCTAAGATCAAAAGATCCTTTCGTTAAAGAGTTCGTCAGCGAGGTGAGAGAACTCTTAGTTGGTCAGGACAAAGCCCCTTAAGAACTCCCTCCTCATAACGGGGTAGTCATTCCTCACACCCTTGGACATCAGGAACTGGAAGAGATGGTTGCTACCCGTGTAGAAGGAAACAGCGGATGAGACCAAGTAGAGGTCCCACATCCTCACGAACTCCTCACCGAACATGCTCCTTATGGTCTTTACGTTGTCCCAAAATCTTTTCCTCCAAGCTTTTAGGGTCCTGTAGTAGTGTAGCCTCCAGTCGTCTATGTCTATGAGGCAGAAGTCAAGCCCCTCGAAGGCGGTTATTATCTCGGGTATGCTAGGTAGGTATCCTCCGGGGAATATGTACTTCCTTATCCACCTGCTAGGCTTCTGGGGGTGGACCTTCCCTATAGTGTGGAGCAAGAACAGTCCGCCCTCCTCGAGAACGCTGTCCACAGTTTTGAAGAAGGTCCTCATGTTTTCCTTCCCGACATGCTCGAACATGCCGACCGAGACCACCTTCGTGAACTTCTTCCCCAGCTTTGGAAGGTCCACGTAGTGCATGAGGTAAAC
>WFYM01000149.1 GCA_015490115.1 Aquificaceae bacterium | reverse complement strand
GAAGGAAGCTTACCTGCCCCTCAAGAACTACTCGGGAGAAGAGGACAGGTGTTCGGTTCCCGAAGTAGGTGAGGAGCTTGTTGTTCAGGTAAAGAGGGAGCCGATAGAGGAGAAGGGGGCTAAGATAACATGTCGCGTTACCATACCCGGAAAATACCTCGTCTACCTTCCGGGATCCAAGGGGGTTTTTGTATCCTCCAAGATAGGTGACGAAGGCAAAAAAAAGTTCTTTTTGGAGCTTTTCAAAGACAACCTGAACGAAGAGGGCGTCATAGTCAGAACGTTAGCGACGAGGGCTTCGAAGGAAGATCTGATCGGTGAACTGGAGAAACTAAGGAAGAGGTGGGAGAGAATAAAGGAAAAGGCTTCCAAGGTCAAAACGGGAATAGTTTACGAGGAGGTTCCCCTCTTTATGCAGACCATAAGGGACTGGTGGCAGGATATAGAGGAGATCGTAGTCGACGACAGGGATATATGGATCCAGCTTCTCGCCTTCCTCGAGGAGGACTTCCCCGAGCTTGTTGAGAAGGTAAGATACGTCAAGAACATCTCCGTCTTCTTCAAGAGGTATAATCTGGACAGGATCTTAACGAAGCTCTTTGCTAAGTATGTGTGGCTAAAGAGCGGAGGCTACATAGTGATAGAAGAGACGGAGGCGATGACCGTAATAGATGTAAATAGCGGTTCGGGGAGCGGAGAGTCCTTGGAGGAGAACGCCCTAAAGACAAACTTGGAAGCTGCGGAGGAGATAGCGAGGCAGATAAAGCTGAGGGACATAGGAGGTATAGTGATAATAGACTTCATAGACATGAAGGACAAAAAGAGCAGGGAGACCCTTATCAAGAAGATGAAGGAACTCTTTGCGGACGAAGGCTCCAACGTCCACATATACGGTATAACCCAGCTCGGTCTACTCGAGATGACGAGGAAGAAGGAGACCCCGAGCGTCACCAAGCTCCTTTCTTTGAGCTGCCCCTACTGCAAGGGAAGGGGATACATAAAGAGTCCGGAGCTTGTCCTTTATGAGATCGAGAAGGAACTCGACTACTTCAAGGGAAGGTATCTCGAACTCAAGGTAAACCCGCTCCTGAAGGAGAGAGTTGAGAAGCTCCTTGAGAAGAAGAACATGAAGGGTTGGGTCTCCTTAAAGGAGGAGTGTGACGTTCCCCTCGACTACTACGAGATGATGCTTTCGGGATGATGAGGGTGAAGTTTCTCCTGCCGATCGCGGCCCTCCTCCTGATCTCGGGGTGTGCCAAGATGACCGAGGAAAAGAGAGCAAAGAAGGCGAGGGAGTATTATGTCAGCGCACTCGCTGAATACAGGGAGAAGGACTACGGCTCCGCAGCCACCAAGTTCAAAGAAGCTTTAAAGTTTATGGACTACCTGACTCCACAGCAGATAGAGAACGCCCGCTTTCTCCTCGGAAAGAGCTACTACCTCGACAAGGACTACGTCAACGCCGTAGTCTACTTAGAGGACTACATATTTCACTACCCGAAGCTCAAAAGGACGGAAGAAGCTTACTACATGCTCGTAGACAGCTACATAAAGGTCTCCCCCGACCCTTACAGGGATCAAGAATACACTTGGAAGGCTATAGACAAAGCGAGGGAGTTCCTCGCCAAGTTCCCGAAGAGTCCCTACGCACCGAAGGTCCAAGATCTCATAGAGAAAGCTTATACCAAAATAGCAAAGCACGAGTATCTGATAGCGAGGTTTTACGAAGAATACGGCTATCCCTATTCCGCAGCCCTCAGATACAGGAACCTACTCATAAACTTCCCCAAATACGTGTCCGAGGAGGAGGTAGCATACAGATACATCAAGTGCTTGATGGAAGCGGAAAAGCAGGCTGAAAAGTCGAAAAAAATTATAGAGGACCTTATAAGGAAAGCTCAAAAGAGCCTTAAAGAGGTTCCTCCTGAGGAGAGAGGGGCGGTGAAGAAAAGGATAGAGTTCTTGAGGGGTGAGATAGAGAGGTGGGAAAGGATAAAGGAGGAGGCTATGAGGGAAGCCCTCGAAGCTATGAAGAGATACAAAGAAGTATACGGGGAGAACGCCTACTACAGGAAACTCCGGAGGCTCTTAAAGGAAAAGGGATGGAGAAGCTGAAGTTTATAAAAGAGAAGCTCGAAAACAAAAAGGCGGAAAACATTGTCATACTCGACGTTTCCAAGCTCACGAACATAGCTGACTTTTTCGTTGTGGCGAGTGCGAACTCTCCCGTTCATGCGAGGGCTGTTGCGGAACACCTGATCGAGGAAGCGGAAAAGGCGGGAATAGAGATCGACCACGTGGAGGGTATGGAGTTCGGAGGTTGGATACTCGTTGACATGCTTGACGTTATAGTCCACATATTCACGCCCGAGTGGAGGGAGTACTACGGTATAGAATGGATATGGTCGGAGGCTGAGAGGGTGAGCCTATGACCGCTTTGAAGGTCGTCCTCTTTGTAGCTCTGCTCGTAGTAGCCCTCGTTTTCGCTTACTACAATATGGAGCCTGTGAAGATCAAACTCTTGGGAAGGGCTGTGGAAACACCCCTTTTCCTCGTTATACTGGTCAGCCTCTTCGGTGGCTTTCTCACCGCATACATCTTCTTGGAGCTGAAGGTCTTGTTCTTGAGAAGGAAAAATACTAAAGTAGAAAAAGCACTGAAAGACCTTTGGACTGGTTACCCTGACAGGGCTGAGAAAGGTCTAAAGTCCCTTGTAAGATACGAAGAGTTCGTTCCCCTCTATCTTGAGTCCCTCAAAGAGCAGGGGAAGGCTCTTGAGGTAAAGACGGAAAGATACAAGCTCGGAATAGCGGAGGTGTTCCTCGCTGAAAAGGTCCTGAGGGAAGACCCGAAAAGGGCTAAAGAGCTTTTGGAGAAGGCACTCGGAAAAAATTGGGAAAACCTGAGAGCAAAGAGGTTGCTCAGGAGCCTCTACTTCATAGAAGGAGAACACAAGAAAGCTGTAGACCTTCAGAGGAGTTTAGTGGAGCAGGTAAAAGGAAAACAAAAGGAAGAGGAGCTGAAAATCCTCTCTTCCATGCTCTCTTGGTCTTTGAGGGAGGAAGCCCTTGAGGAGATCGAGAAGTTACCGAAGACTGTTAGTTCCTTGGCTCTTATTGTCTCCGGGTCCTCGGAAGAGAAGGGAGCTAAGATGTTTCAGAACGCTGTTGAAAAAGGTCTGGGTAACGAACTCCTCGCACTCCTTTGGGAGAAGAAAGCCCTCACACCGAAGATCTTAGAAGTAACTTGGAGCAAAAAGGAGAAGTTCGATCCGCTTCTTCTTGCTACGCTCTGCAAGGAGATGGGTATGAGGGAAAAGCTGGAAGAGCTAAAAGACCTTCTGTCCGAGCCGATAGATGAGAAACAAGGTTGTAAAGATCTGTGGATCTGCGGGGAGTGCGGTATGAGATATGAGAACTACACACCCGTGTGTGAAGTTTGCCTCAGCTGGAATAGATTAAAGATAAAAGGAGGGAGAGGTAATGTTAATAGACTCCGCGAAGGGAGTGGTTCGGTTTAAAGTGGTCTACCACGGGGTAGCCCAGTCCGGGAAGACGACGAACATAGAACAGTTGGCGAAGACGAGCGATCTCGACGTTCTTAGCTTCGACACGAAGGAGGAGAGGACCCTCGTCTTCGACTACATGACGAAGAAGGTAAGTATGGACGGCTTTACCCTTACCTTCTCCATATACACGATACCGGGGCAGGACATATACAGGGATATAAGGAAGATGATCATGAGGGGTGTGGACGGGGTGGTCTTCGTCGTCGACTCTTCCGAGAAGAGGCTTCAAGAGAACAAGGACTTTTTGAAGGTTCTCGAGGAAGACCTCAAGCTCTACGGCAAGAACATAAAGGAGACTCCCATAGTCATCCAATATAACAAGAGGGACCTTCCCGACGCACTCCCGATTGAGGTTCTGAAGAGGGAGGTCTCCCTTCCGGGGAAGAGGACGACGGAGGCGGTAGCTGTTCAGGGGAAAGGAGTTGAGGAGACGTTCAACATGATAATGGAGGAGTTGGTGGACAAGTTCAGGAAGATGGTAGGATAAATACTGAAAGATGTTTTACGGCTATATAGAAGACTCTCGGGGTCTCAACGATGTTATCTCGGGTCTCCTTCAGGGAAGGACGGGAGTCCTCGAACTCTTTGTTAACAGATATTTACTCTCGATAAAGGTCCAAGAGGGTCAGATAGTCGGGTTCAAGTGCGACTTCAACTCAGCCACCAAGAAGAATATAAACAGCTACAACCTCCTCGTTTACTGCGTTGCTGAAATGCTCGCAAACCCCGAAGGTTTCTTTGCCTTTTACGAGGATACCCGTATAGGAGGGTTTTCCTTAAACTCTCCCGTCAGGAGTGACGAACTTATGATACAAGCAACACTCGTGAGGAGGGAACTCGACGGTATAATGGAAAAGATCATATCTCCTTATGCCATCTTCAAAGCCCTCGACAAGAGGAGCGATGTAGCCTTTTTCGAGGGGAAGAATATAGTCGAGGCTGTTTCTCTCTCGAAGGAGCCTGTCGTCAGCGTTGTGAGAAAGATAAAGGAACTCCTTTCGGAGGGGAAGCTCGACATATATGAGTTCAGGGAAGGGGAGATGGGGGAGGAGGTGGAGATAGACTACGTTATGGAGAGGGTCCCCTTAAAGAGGGTGAACATACTCGCCATACTCGAGAGCTTAAAGACGAGTAACTTCTCGGGTATAGCTAAGATATCCTCACCTACCTACACCATAAACCTCTTTTACGAAGGAGGTGAGATATTCGCCGTCTACCCTCCCGACTTCGACATATTCGAGTTCTTCCTGAGTCCAGACAAGAATGCGGAGCTTACCCTCGTCTCCCTCGACAGGTCGCTTATCAGGTTCATAGCCCTCAGATACCTCGGAAAGCCGGATATAGACACCGTCTCGAGCAACTTCATGGAGATAAGCAAGCTCTTCTTGGGTCTCAGCAAGCACAAAAAGAGCGCCCTCCTTTTAATCTCCGAAAGAAAAGGGGACAGGTTCGTGATCTTCAAGGACGGGAAGCTCGTAGCTACGCTGACCGAAGTGGACGGCGTCTTCAAGACGAGCCACTCCCTCCTCTTCGAGGAACCCTTCTTCGTGAGCCTCTACTTCTTCTCTAAAGTAGACAACATAGCTTCCAAGGTCTACCTCTTCATGATAAACGAGATCATAAGCATATTCATGAAGCACTCACCTTCTAAGATAAACACGATAGTTCTGAGAGAAGTTGCGAAGTATCCCTTCCTCATCTTCACGGAGGGGAAGATACACCTAACTAAGAACCCGAACGAGGAGGAGGAGAGGCAACTCTTGAACCTTCTTTCTTTCCTGCTCGACGTCAGCACTCAGGAGTTCGGCGAAGAGAAGCAGGAGGAGGAGCTTGAGTTCCAGCTGAGACCCTTCAAGGACATATTCAAGGTCCTCGACATAGACAAGTATCTTAAGGTCAGACAGTAAGATCTTTTTCATGCTGAAGGAGGGAGACTGGGTCCTAATAAGATACGAGGAGAAGAGGTATCTGAGGAGGCTCGACCCTTCAGGTTCCCTAAATGTGAGGAAGGATGTCCTGAAGTTTAAAGACTTAATAGGGAAGCCCGAGGGAGTAAAGGTGGGGAAGTTCGAGGTCTTCAGACCCACCCTCGAGGACATAATACTCCTCGGCTTTTCGAGGAAGACCCAGATAGTCTACCCTAAGGACGCCTTCTACATAGCCTTCAAGCTCGGCATAGACAAAGGTTCGAGGGTTTTAGAGTTCGGGACTGGTAGCGGTGCCTTGTGTGCTGTTCTTTCCTCTCTGGCGGGGGAAGTTTACACCTACGAGGTTGTCGAAGAATTTTACGAACTTGCAAAGGGGAACCTTTCGAAGTTCGGGATGGGCGAAAACGTCAGGTTCCACCTCGGAGACTTCGCCGAAGCTGAGCTTCCCGAGGAGTTCTTCGACGCCGTCTTTGTAGACGTCAAAGATCCCGTCCCGTACCTTCAAAAAGTCCACAGGGTTCTGAAGACGGGGGGTGTCGTAGGCTTCCTCTTGCCTACGGCGAATCAGGTCTCCCGCCTCCTCGAAAACTTGAGGGACATGTTCGGGGGAGAGGAGGTCCTCGAGATACTGATCAGATACTACAAAACCGTTCCGGAGAGGCTAAGACCTGAAGACACAATGGTCGGACACACAGCCTACCTCACCTTCTGCAGGAAGCTCCGATCTTAGAGAGGACGAACTCACCTATAGGATTCCTGAAGTCGGGATCCCCTAAGTGGTACGCGGTCCAGAGGTGGAGGCACCTGACCTTGAAAGGTTTTTCCCTGAACCTCCTTATACCCCCTATGCCGACCTCCGGGTCGAGGAGGACCCTCTTGCAGACTTTGTCCCACTTACCCGTCCCGTAGTATACCTCTGGGAACTTTTCCTTTAGTATCTTTTCCCTCTTTTTTATTTCCTTTTCGTGGAGCTTTACGAAAAATTCGAAGAGCTTTTCGTCCTTCGTTATCATCTCGGAAAACTTCTTTATCCACCCTTCCGCTTCGAGCTTGGATATCTCTCCCCTTACCTTCTTATCGAGTATCCAGAACCTCGTAGGCTCGGGTCTGTGGATCCCCTTCTCGTAAACAACTATCGGTGTTTCAACCACCTCAACCATAAGGGATCAGCCTCTCGACCATACGGGTTATTAACCTCCTTCTTCTCTCACCTTTCGGCAGTTTTTTCCTTTTCTCGGAAATTTCTTCGAGGACCTTACCTATATCTTCGGGTATGCACCTCTCTATGAGTTCCCTTACCCTCTTCGATACTGCGGGAGCCTTCCCACCGGTAGTTATCCCTACAACGAGGCTGTCCCTCACGACGAGGGAGGGGAATATGAAACTGCACCAGTTCGGGGAGTCGACCGCGTTGCAGAGGATACCCCTCTTTTCGCAGAGCTTGAATATTCTCCTCTGGAGGTTTTCTTTGTTTACGGCTACAATAACGAGGAAAACACCTTTTAGATCCGAGGAGATGAACTTCCTCTTCCTTAGCTTTATCCTTCCCTCCTTCGCAAGCTTCTCGATCTCCTCCGTAGTTTCGGGAGCTACAACCGTCACGTTTTCGGTGAACTTGAGGAGGCTCTTTACCTTCCTCGTCGCCACCTTACCACCGCCTACGACAAGAACCTTCCTATTGGATAAGTCTACAAATACAGGAAAGTAGCCCATCACATACCCTCGCTCCAGAGACCCCTCCCTTCCAAGATAGCCTTCCTCTGAGCCTTTCTGAACCTCTCAACGTATTTTACGTTCGGCGGTATCGTCATCATCTTGGCGTAGCCTTCCTCCAAGAGGACCTCGTTCAGCATTCTCCCGTCCGGTAGGTAGACGTAGGCGAGGAGCCTCCCGTATCTGTCGTGGATCTGGACGTCCGTCTCGAGGTAAACGACCGTCCCGGGTGGTATGAGTTTCTTTGTGAACTCGGTCGCCTTCTTGCCTAGCCTTATTATGTGTTTGAGGCTGAGTCCTGTTCGCTCAGCGTCTCTTTTTGCCTTGGGGTTTACCCTGCTCTCGGGCGTGTCCACACCTATCAGCCTCACCCTTATCTCCTCACCGCTTTTTAGCCTGCACTTGAAGGTGTCCCCGTCGTAAACCTTGATCACTTTGCAGGGGACCCTCTCTTCAACGTGCTTTTTCCCTATTTTCTTGAACTGAGCTTCAGAAAGCTCGTAAAAAGTATAGAGGACCAAAAGGACGAGAATGTAAGAGAGGACCTTCCTCATCAGAATATTTTACCTTTTCGGGAAGAGTATCTTTTTGCCCTTCGTTCTGTAAGTCTTTATCTGAGAGGGCTTTGGCTCCTTCGGGATCTTTTCCACCCCTATCATCTGCAGGGCTTCCTCCATCTTGCGAGGCATAATCGGTCTTAGCATCCAGCTCACAAGGAAAAGACCGTCTGTAAGGGTATATAAAACGTCACTCAGCTTAGGGTCTCCCCTCTTTGCGAGTTCCCAAGGAGCCTTCTCGTCAACGAACCTGTTTAGGAAGCTGGTGAGCTTCAGGACCTCCTCTATAGCCCTGTAGAAGTTCAGCCCTTCCATGAACTTTAAATAGTTTTCCGATACCTCACTTGCGAGGTTCAGATACGAGCTTTCGGGTTTCCCGCTCACCTCACCGCCGAGGTATCTCCCTACCATGGAGACGACCCTGCTGAAGAGGTTTCCTATCTCGTTTGCGAGTTCTCCGTTTATGCGGTTCAGGAGAGCTTCTTTTGAGAAGTCACCGTCCTGACCGAAGGGGACCTCCCTCAGGAGGAAGTATCTCAGCTCGTCGAGACCGTACTCCTTTACCACCTCGTAAGGGTCTACCACGTTCCCGAGTGTCTTTGACATCTTCTTGCCTTCTACCGTCCACCACCCGTGTCCGAAGACGGTCTTCGGAAGGTCGTATCCTGTCGACATCAAAAAGGCTGGCCAGTAAACGGTGTGGAACCTGAGGATGTCCTTCCCGACTATGTGGACGTCAGCGGGCCAGAACTTTGTCCTCAGATCACCGAGGGCTGAGATGTAGTTGAAGAGGGCGTCGAACCAAACGTATATAGTGTGGTCGGGATCGAAGGGAACCTCTATGCCCCACCTTACCCTGCTTCTTGGTCTCGTGACGGAAAGGTCTTTGAGACCCTGCTTTACGAAGGAGACTATCTCGTTCCTCCTCTCTTTGGGTCTCACAAAGTCAGGGTTTTCCTCGTAAAGCTCTATTAGCTTCTTTTCGTATGCACTCAGCCTGAAGAAGTATGAGGGTTCCTTTATGTATTCGCAGGGCTTGAGGTGTATGGGACACTTATTTCCTTCGAGAAGTTCCTTTTCGGACTTGAACTCCTCACAGCCGACACAATACCAGCCTTCGTATTCTCCGAGGTATACGTCCCCCTTTTCGTAGCTCTTTGCAAAGACTTCTTTTACAAACTCGACATGCTCAGGGTCCGTCGTCCTTATGAACTTGGTATACTCTATGCGGAGGAACTCCCAGAGCTTTTTAAAATTCTCCGAGTTTCTGTCCGCGAGTTCTTTTGGGTCCATCCCCTTTTCTTCCGCGGACTTTTGGATCTTCAAACCGTGTTCGTCCGTTCCGGTCAAAAAGTAAACTTCAAAGCCCCTCTGCCTGTAGAACCTCGCGAGCGTGTCCGCAGCTATCGTCGTATAGGCGTGTCCTATGTGGGGAACGTCGTTGACGTAGTATATGGGCGTTGTGACGTAGAACTTTCCCATGGTGAGGATATTATACTCAAGAGCCCTTGAGGTGAACGGGTTTCGGAGCTTCTATGTATTTAACGCATCTGTCTTTTGATATTTCAACGAGTTCCTCTCTCGAGAGCCTCACAACGATCACGGTCGAGGGAGCTTGACCTACCACCTTGAATCTGTTCTTTATCTTTTCGAAGCATTCTATGTCCCTGAGGAGGACTTTAAACTCCCTTTCTTTTTGTTTTCCCTCCTCATACCACCTCCTCACATCGTAGTCCCACTTGTCATAAAAGGGTTTTGAGGAGCAGGAGAGGAGAAAAAAGATCAGGAGCGGAACCACCTCCTCAACCTTGCCAAGAAGCTGACCAGAATAAGGGAGATCAGAACGTGACCTGAACCAACGGTGGAGCATCCGCCACCACCGCCACCACCTATTCCTCTGACTGTTTCAGGTATAGGTACTTTAGGATCTTGAGAAGAGCCTGAAGTTCCTACGGTATCAGACCACACCGCTTTACCGTAACCGTATATTTCGTTGGGATAGCTTATTCCAAAATCCCATACGTCTCTTTCCGCGTTCGAAGTGAGCCACTTCTTTACATCTTCAGGTGTAGCCTGAGGGTTACTTTGAAGATACAGAGCGACAAGACCCGTAACGACCGGAGTTGCCATGGAGGTTCCCGGAAAAGCTATATATTCACCATTCGCATCACAATCAAGGATAAACGA
Organism: Aquificaceae bacterium; assembly: GCA_015490115.1. GTDB lineage: Bacteria > Aquificota > Aquificia > Aquificales > Aquificaceae > Hydrogenivirga. The sequence goes on along the minus strand of WFYM01000149.1, from coordinate 1,858 downwards.
AGGGAATAACCATGCATTTGCACTACATACCCAAGCTCCTCCTGCAACAACGTTTGGTTTTATCCTTCCGTCTCTTGTCGGACCTCTCGAAGAGAAGTTGGCTATCTTTCCAAGGTTCAGGAAAGTGTCAAATCCAAACCACTCAAACCACTGATCAAGCACACTATCTGGTCTTGAGTTTATAGCACCCACAGTTATAGCCCTCTTTGCTGTTCCGGGAGACGCAACGGTGAATTTGTAACCTCCATATGGATCCTTTGCATTATTTGACAAGAAAGTACTATTACTATAAAAAATCCACATATCTACTCTTGTAATGTAACCACGTGTTTGAGTAAGTTTTATTTCAAGATTTCTTTCTTCGATGCATTTTATAAGTATTAGAAATCTTCCATCTTTGTTAAGGGGATCCTTCACCATAGAAGCAAAGACTTGAGCTTTACAACCTGTATTTCCAACTGGTTGAGGAAGTTCCATGTCACTTCCTGAAATAGCTCCTACACAGTTTTGAGTTCCTGATTCACACACCTCTATTCTCCAACGTGAAGGATTTTCATACCAACCAGCTATAGCTGCAAAGTGCGGGACTTTTATAGATATAAAATCTGAAGTTTTCGTAGTATAAGCGTGAATCGGTTCGTTACCTTCATTACCAGCAGCGACCACTACAACGAAACCCGGACCGGAGAGTTCATCTATTTTTCTGTCGAGAAGACCTGTTCCATCATGCGGATCATAGTGACCTCCTAAAGACATATTTACAACCGCAGGTTTTCCAAGTTCCTGTGCTTTCCTTTTTATCCATCTGAGACCTTCTATTATATCGACGTCAGAAAGATCTGTCATGAAGATTACAAGGTCCGCACCCGGTGCTATACCAGTGCCGAAAAAGGAGCCTGAGTCGGATCCAGCAGCTGTACCAGCAACGTGAGTTCCGTGACCGTCATAATCCCAAAAACAATCATTGTTTTGAATCTTATTGTTTATTTCTGCTGAATCAAATTCACATATCCATGTGGTTGGATCATAGTTACCTCCAAGACTTTGACAACAAGTCTGAGGATCAGAAGAAAAACAAAGATAATATGCCATCTCTTGTGTCATAGTAAAACCAAAAAACTTAACTCTCGTGTTCCCGTTAGCATCCAGAAAAGCAGGATGGCAGAAGTTTATACCGGTGTCGATCACTCCAACGATGACTCCAGTTCCGTCGTTTGAAGTTAAAGTGCCTTTTGTTCCGACTAAGTAGATTTCGGAATAACCTGAAATATTTGCCTTATCTACCCCTATTACAACAGCTCTGAAGTCTTGACTTATATTTAGAGTTTCTGGACCTGAACACTGGAAGAGGTCTGAGGAGAGAACTTGACCAACCAAAGTGCAGGTATTTGATATAAGTGTAGTTACACCCGAAGGGTTCACGTAAACGAAGTAGTTGGTGCCATTTATGGTCAGAGATGTGTTCCCATGAACCCCGTAAGAAATATCTCTGACTATATCGTTTTTCAAACTAAGAAGCCTTGGTGCTTCTATGTAGACTATGTTCGGGTCGTTCATCAGGTCCGCAAGGGTTCTCTCCGAGAGGTTTACAACCTTAACCTTTCCATCCTTTGTGAGGATCTTAACCTTCCTCACAGTGAGATCTTTTCCGACAGACTTCAAGGAGAAGCTTTTAGCTGTAAGGATTTCTGTCCTCTCCTTGACCATTTTCAGGAGCTCATAATCAAGTTTATGAAGACTACCAAAAGCTAATGTGAGAAGTATCAAGAGGAAGGTCAAGATCTTCATGACCCAACCCCCTTTCTAAAATCTTTTAAATTTTATTTTAATATAACATTTTAATGCGTATTTGCAAGAT
>WFYM01000148.1 GCA_015490115.1 Aquificaceae bacterium | reverse complement strand
CCCTTCCACCAATAAAGGGAGCTGACTTCAGGGACAACGTTCACACAGGCTCCGAGCTTTCTCTCGACTATTAAGTTCGCTATCTCCTCCCCTTTTTCTTTCGGTGCGGTTATCAGGACTACCAGATACCCTCCCATCGTTGAAAATTATACAAATACCATACCGGCGTAGGCGACGACCCTCTCCAGATCTCCCGTCGTCTCACCCGAGTTCGTGTAGTCGACAAGCACTCCCCTCCTCGCACCTAAGACCTTCGAAGCCTCTATGCCTATGACCGCTGGTATGAAACCGCACATGGTTATGTTGTACTGGACAGCCTTGAAGTAAAGCTCGTCTGTTTGGAGCCTCTCCATGGCGGATATCAGTATCTGGTCCTTCCTTTTAGCCTCCTCAGCGGGTATATAGTGGGACATGTCGGAGCTTATGACGATGAGGGCTTCTTCCTCTTTTAGTATCTCCCCCAGCTTTTTCCCCGTTTCCCTCGCCCTGTCGTAGTCTATGTGACCGACTACTATTGGAAGTATCTTTATATCTCCGCCGTATCTAAGCAGGAAAGGTATCTGGACCTCGAGGGAGTGTTCGTAAAGGTGTGCAAGCTCGTCCGGGGAAGCTATACCCATCTCGACAACCCTTTTTCTTAGCTCTTCGTCCACCTCAACTTCACCGAGGGGTGTCTCCCACACCTCACCGGAATAGACGGACACTTCGGGACCCATGCCCGTGTGGTTAGGACCGAGTAGAACGATCTTCCTCGGAACTTTTACCCTGCTGTAGACCTTGCAAGCTGTCCTTCCCGAATATATGTATCCCGCATGGGGGACGAGGACTGCTTTTGCACTTATCTTCTCTTCACTCTCTTCGCAGAGGAGATCGAGGAAGCTCAACAGCTCTTTAGGATCCGCCGGGTAGAAGGTCCCGGCTACCGCTGGTTTTCTCCTCATGGATAAAAAGTTATTCTTATGATGAGGACCACACAACCTCGACGGTTTTAAAGTATTATATTCGTCATGGGAGAGAAGGTAAGGATCGTAATAGACGACGTCGAATACGAGGTCGAAAAAGGGAAGACGGTCCTTCAGGTCGCCCTCGAGAAGGGTATAGAGATACCCTACTTCTGCTACCACCCCCGCCTCTCCATAGCTGGAGCATGCAGGATGTGTGTAGTTTACTGGGAGAACATAGGTAGGCTCGTCATCTCCTGCAACACTCCCGTTCAGGAGGGTATGGTAATAAGGACTCACAGGACGAGCAAGGTCGTAGAGGAGAACCAGAAGTATCTCCTCCAAGCCCTCATGACGAGACACCCCCTCGACTGTCCCATATGCGACAAGGCTGGTGAGTGTGATCTGCAGAACTACGGAGCGATCTACGGTCCCCAAAAGCAGATAGTTCCAGTCTCCGCCTTGGAGAAAGAAAGGGAGGAACACAACTGGCAGAGCGACTTCTTAGAATACTACTCGAACAGATGCGTTGTTTGCTACAGATGCACGAGAGCTTGCGACGAGATCGTAGGCGCCCACGCCCTCTATGTGGAGAGCAGGGGCTTTCACTCAAATATAGTCCCCACCGTAAGACCTATGGACACTTCGAGCTGTGAGATGTGCGGTATATGCGTCCACGTTTGTCCCGTAGGAGCTATAATCTCCAAACCTTTTAAGTTCTGGTCGAGGAGCTGGCTACTTGAAAAGGGACTCACGAGATGCAATCTCTGTCCCGTTGGCTGTGAGATCCAGATAGAGTACGGTGTAGGCGACTGGAGATCTAAAAGGAAGGTATACAGGACGAAGCCCACCGAAGACCTCAACGTATGTGCAAAAGCCTTCTTCGGATACGACTCCCTAAACAGGGAGAGGCTCTTAAAGCCCGTAGTTTACGGAAGGGAAGAAGGGGACGTAGCGGGTCTCATCTCCTCCATAATAAGCTCGGAAGGGGAAGTGACAGCCTTCGTCCTCTCAGGATACTTACCGAATGAAGTTATAGATAGCGTCCTCAAGATAGCTGAGGCTTCAGGCTCGTATGTAACAGCACCGCAGACAGTAGACTTCTTCAAGATGGCTAAGAAGTTAGGTTGCGAACCCCTTACCATCGAAGAGGTAAAGGGCTACGATAGGTTCCTCCTCATAGGTGACGACATCACCTCAACAGCTCCCGTCCTCACCTACTACATAAGGGGGAAAGTCTACAAGGTAGGAAAAACTGTGAGGGACTCCAAATTGAATCCGGAGTTAATAGACCTTAGCTCTGCGAAAAGGCTCGAAGGTCCCGGTCTCATAATCCTGACACCCCACTACTTCGGAGGGGAGGAGGCGGAGGAGGTAGCCGAGACTGTGAAGGAGATGTCGGAAAGGGGCTGGAGGGTCTTGCTCCTCCCGAGGGAGGGGAACCTATACGGCGTATACAAAAGGGCGAAGGATCTGCTCTCGGACATAGGGGCTGTTGTCGAGAAGGTCCTCTCCGGGGAGATAAGGAACCTCTTCGTCTTCGGTGAGGACATAGCTGAGTATCTCGATCGGGACACCCTTGTGGAGATGAGGGAGAAGCTCGACCACTTTATTGTCGCATCCCCCTTCAAGGACGGTCTTTCCGAGATAGCGAACGTATCAATACCCATGTCCCTCATGGGAGAGAACGAAGGGACCTACGATACCCTCATGGGAGAGGTGAGGGGAAGGAGGTTCCTGCCTTGGGCTTTCGACGACCTCCTGCTTTGGAGGAGCGTAGCGGAGAGGGTAACAGGAAGTAAAGGTGTTAGGAAGGCGGAAGGCGGGAGGGAGCTGAAGCTAAGGTCCGAGGTCCACCTCTACAGGAGCAACTGGATAACCGAAAGGAGCGAGAACTTGACAAAGCTATACGAAAAGAACCTCCAACCGGAGGAGAGGAGGATAAATTAAAACTATGGACCCTTCCGAGGTAAAACCTCTGGTAATTCTTCAGGAGATAGACCAGGAGATAATCCGTGTAAAGAGGAGGCTAAAGAAGATAGCGGAGGAAAAGGAAGACCTGAAGGAAGAGATATCGAAGCTCAAAGCGGAGCTGGAGAGCGTTAAGAACCGATACGAAGAGCTGAAAAAGAAAAGGAGGGAGATCAGGGAGTCGATAGAGGAGTGGGAGAGGAAGCTCGAGGACACGGAGAGGAAGATAGGCATGGTAAAGAAGGACGTGGAGTACAAGGCGCTCCTGAGGGAAAAGTCGAAGCTCGAAGACTTAATACTCAAGAGTTCCTACGAACTCGACGACCTCGAAAAAGACTTAAAGTCCGCTGAAGAGGAGCTGAGATCCGTCGAGGCGAAGGTGACGAAGAGGATAAAGGAGCTAGAGGAGGAGCTTCTCGACCTTGAAGAAGAAGAAAGAGCAGCGTTAAACAGAATAGAAGAGCTGGAAAAGAGGAGGGAAAGGCAAAAGGAAGAGGTGGACCCTGAGATGCTCAAGCTGTACGAGGAGTCGAAGGAAAAACTCGGAGCGAAGCTCGTCGCGAAGGTGGAGGACGGTATATGTTCTGGGTGCGGTATGAGGATACCCGACGTTCTGTTTTCGAAGCTGATGAGGGAGAAAACGGTGGAGACCTGTCCCACCTGTGGAAGGTATATCTACTATAAGTTATAATAGAAATATGAAAAAGGAAACCTCCTACGAAGCGGAAGCCATAGAAGTCCACACCGGTCTCGAACACGTAAGACTGAGACCCGCAATGTATATAGGGGACGTGGGGGAGAGGGGGCTACACCACCTCGTCTGGGAGATACTCGACAACGCCGTTGACGAAGCTATGGCTGGATACGCGAAAAACATAAAAGTCATAATACACGACGACAACTCGGTGACGGTAGAGGACGACGGGAGGGGTATACCCGTAGACGTCCACCCCGAGGTGGGAAGACCAGCCCTCGAAGTTGTCTTTACGATGCTCGGAGCAGGAGGTAAGTTCGGGAAAAAGCTCTACACCTACTCGGGAGGTCTCCACGGTGTCGGAGCTTCCGTCGTGAACGCCCTCTCGGAGAGGCTCGTAGCGGAGGTCTACAGGGACGGGAAGATATACAGGCAGGAGTACAGGAGGGGAGTTCCCGTATACGACGTCAAGGAAGTGGGAAGGACCACGAAGAGGGGGACGAGGGTAACCTTCAGACCTGACCCTGAGATATTCGAGACTACCAAGATAAAGTTCGACCTCGTAGAAAAGAGGGTAAGGGAGCTGGCTTATCTGAACCCCGAGGTTAAGTTTCTCCTGAGGGACGAAAGGACGGGCAAGGAGATAGTTTACAGGTTCGAGAAGGGTATAGAGGAACTCGTCGAATACCTGTCGCAGGGGAAGGAGCCGCTCTTTAAGGAGATAATCAGGGTAACCGGTGAGAAGGAGAAGGTGATAGTCGACGTTGCCTTCAGATACGTGAAGGACTACAGGGAGATCGTGGACAGCTTCGTCAACAACGTAAAGACAGTAGAAGGCGGAACCCACGTTACAGGTTTCAGGAGCGGACTCACGAAGGCGGTAACGAAGCTCGTGGAAAACCTCAAGATGTCTAAGGAGCTAAAGACCATGTTCACTGGGGAGGACATAAGGGAGGGTCTGATAGCTGTAGTCTCCTGCAAGGTTCCAGAACCCCAGTTCGAGGGGCAGACGAAGTCAAAGCTCGGGAACCAGAACGTTAAGAAGATAGTCGAATCGATCGTCTACGACCACCTCGTCAAATACTTTGAGGAGAGGAGGGACGTCCTCAGGCTCATAGTGGAAAAAGCTGTGGAAGCTGCCCTCGCGAGGGAAGCTGCGAAAAAGGCGAAGGAACTCGTGAGGAGGAAGTCCCCCCTCGAGGACGGCATACTCCCCGGAAAGCTCGCCGACTGCTCCGAAAGGGACCCCAAAAAGTGCGAGATATTCATAGTTGAGGGGGACTCAGCGGGTGGTTCGGCGAAGCAGGCGAGGGACAGGAGGTTCCAAGCTGTCCTTCCCTTGAGGGGAAAGATAATAAACGTGGAAAAGGCGAGGGTAGACAAGGTCCTCGCCAACGACGAGGTGAAGGCTATAGTGAGCGCGCTGGGGTGCGGTATAGGTGAGGATCTGGACCTCTCCAAGCTGAGATACCACAGGATAATTTTAATGACGGACGCGGACGTGGACGGCTCCCACATAAGGACCCTCCTTCTCACCTTCTTCTACAGGTTCATGCAGAAGTTAATAGAAAGGGGACACGTTTACATAGCACTCCCTCCCCTTTACAGGGTCAAGAAGGGTAAGAAAGAGATCTACGTAAAGGACGAGAAGGAACTCGAAGAGATCATAACGGAGCTTGCGAAGGAGGGGGGATACGTCAGGGACTCGAAAGGGAAGGAATACAGAGGAGAGAGGTTGATGAAGCTCCTGAAAGACCTCAAGGACCTCGAAGAGAGCTACAGGGCTGTTGCGAAGAGCAAGGGAGAGGAGATAGTCAGCTTTCTGATCACCAACCGCGTAAAGGAAGAAGACCTCAGGGACAAGGGGAGGGTTGAGGAGATAGTTAAAAAGCTCTCCTTAGAATTTCCCGACTACAGGGTCGAGACGAGGTTCGACGACCTCGAGGGAGCTTACGATATAATCCTTTTCGACGACAGGCTCGGGACCAAGATACTCATAGACGCTGACTTCCTCTCATCCCTGTCTTACAAGCAGGTCCTCGAAGGTATAGATCTCAAGATGCCCGCGGAGGTGGGCTACGAGACAAAGAAAAAGATCGTCAGCTCCCCCCACGAGATATACGACACACTAATGGAGTTCGTAAGGCAAGGTCTTGAAATACAAAGGTATAAGGGTCTCGGTGAGATGAACCCCCAACAACTTTGGGAGACCACCATGGACCCTTCGAGGAGGAGGCTCGTGAAGGTCACCCTCGAAGACGCGGTGGAAGCTGACAGGATATTCACAATACTCATGGGAGAGCAGGTGGAACCCAGAAGGGAGTTCATAGAAACATACGCAAAAGAGGTGAAGAACTTGGATGTTTAAAAGGGTCGTCGTAGGCGTCGACGGCTCGAAGGCATCCATAGAAGCTTCCAAGGTAGCCTTCAGGATAGGAGCATTCTACGACATACCTGTGGTCGGTTTATACGTGGTAGACGTGAGACTGCTCGAAGAGAGCTTCCTCACCGATCTCGCCGGATTCCTCGGTTTTACCTACTACGAGGGCATCTCCTCGAAAATAAAGGATTTCCTTGAGAAGCAGGGTGAGGCTGTCCTCGACGAGTTCTCAGCCCTTGGAAGGGACGAAGGTGTTAAGGTCTCCGTAGTCCAGACGACGGGAGTCCCATACAGGGAGATAGTCTCCCAAGCGGACCCAGAAGACCTTATAGTGATAGGGAAGGTGGGAAAGAGACCGATCAAGGGAGTTTTGCTCGGTTCCAATTCGGACAAGATAACGAGGACTTCGAGGAGTCCCGTCTTCCTTGTTCCAGAGAGACCGGGAAGCTTTAAAAAAGCCCTCGTCGCTTACGACGGGAGATCAAACTCTAAAAGGTCAGCACACCTTGCCACCTCTTTTAGGGAGATCTTCGGATACGAGGTCCACGTCCTCGTCGTTGAGGACGGTGTCTCTGTGG
>WFYM01000147.1 GCA_015490115.1 Aquificaceae bacterium | reverse complement strand
TCGGTGTGGACTACGGCGGGTGTGTTGTCGCCCGTGTTCTTCCTCTCAAAGACAGGGTCCCAGACCATGGAAGCCCTCAGATACCCCTCCTTTGTAGCACGCCTTACCCCCTCGTTCACGGCGTCGATGAGGCTCCCCCCTTCTATCACGACCTCCTGCCCGACTTCGAGGAAAATAACGGTAACTCCCGTGTCCTGACAGTAGGGCATACCCTCCTCGGAGGCTACCTTGGCGTTCTCGACTATCTGGGAGAGGACCTCCCTACCTAAGGGTGACTCCTCCCTCTTTAGGGCTTCCTTGAAGGCTTCAACCGACTCCTCGGGCAGTTTGCAGTTCGCCTCTATGGTTAGGTCCCTTACAGCTTTTGTTATCTCCTCAACGTGGACTCTTCTCACCTATCATCACCTCCGCAAGCTCAACACCCTTCCTTACGGACTCTACCGACCTTCTCCACATCTCCCTCTCCTCTTCCATCATCGGGACCTTCACTATCTCCTCAACTCCGTTCGCACCGAGCTTCACGGGAACCCCAACGCAGAAACCCTTTACACCGTAATACTCCCCGGCTTCCCCGTCAAGATATACGGAGCAGGGTAGTATCCTCCTGCTGTTTGTCACAAGTGCTTCTACCATGTCGACGACCGCTGCAGCTGGTGCGTAGTAAGCTGAGGTTCCCATAAGGTTCACTATCTCCCCACCTCCGAACTTGGTCCTGTTTATTATCTCTTGGAGCTTCTCTTTGGGTAGCAGGTCCTTGAGGGGTATCCCCCCCACGTTAGAAATGGAGACGAGAGGGACCATCTCGTCACCGTGACCCCCTATCACGTAGGCGTGTATGTCCTTTGGCGAGACGCCGAGTTCTTCCGCTATGAAGGTCTTGAACCTCGCCGAGTCGAGGACGCCAGCCATACCTATCACCCTGTTGGGCGGGAAACCGCTGAGCTTGTAAGCCACGTAGGTCATTATGTCAACGGGGTTAGTCACGACGACGAGTATGGCGTTAGGAGCGAACTGCTTTACCCTCGACACTATCGTCGATATTATCTTTATGTTCGCTTCGAGGAGGTCCTCCCTCGACATGCCCGGCTTCCTCGGGAAACCCGCGGTTATCACAACAACGTCGCTCCCCACTATGGGTTCGTAGCCGTTCCCGTCAGGACTTACCGTAAACCCTTCTATCCTCGTGTCCATGTCCATGGTAGCTACCATCTGCTTGAGGTCGAGGGCTTTCCCCTTCACAGGTTCGAAGACCTTGTCCCCGTCCCTCCTCGGTATGTCGAAGAGCCTAACGTCCGCAAATCCTTTGATCGCAAGGAGGCTCGCCACATGCTCCCCCACGTTCCCGGCTCCAACTACCGAGACCACTTTCCGCACAGCCATGGCGGGACCCCCTCAGGCTCTCACCTCCCGAGCCTGCCTGTTCTTTATGTAACTCAGCCTCCCGCCCTCGAGGAGAACCTCCCTCTGGTAGGGTGTCAGGTTGTAACCGCAGAGGACCTCCTCTCCCTTGGTTTTGTTGACGGCGACTATCTCCCTCCCTTCCTTGAGCCTTCTCCTGAGATCGGGTATCTCGATCTCGTCCCCGAGGGAAAACTTTTCGTAGTCCTCTTTTCTCCTGAACTCTAAGGGGACTATGCCGAAGTTGACGAGGTTCGCGTGGTGTATCCTCGCAAAAGACTTGGCTATCACAACCCTCACACCGAGGAACCTCGGAGCTAAAGCTGCATGCTCCCTCGAAGACCCCTGACCGTAGTTCTCACCGCCGACTATTATCCCGGCTTTTCCCTTTTCTTTCAGGGCTTTCATCCTCGGGACGAACTCGGGATCCACGTAGTGGTAGACGTATTCGGATATCGCGTATATGTTCGACCTCAAGGGGAGTATCTTAGCCCCCGCGGGGAGTATGTGGTCCGTCGTTATGTTGTCCCCGACCACTAAGGCTACCTCTCCAAAGATGCTCTCCGGTAGCTCGTCGAAGGGTGGGAGGGGCTTTATGTTGGGACCCCTGTATATCTCGACCCTCTTTGCCTCCTCGGGAGGGAGAGGCTCTATGAAGGCTTCGTCCCCGTAAGGGAACCTCTCCGGCATCTCGACCCTGATCCACTTTATGCCTTCCTTTTCGGCGAACCTCCTCGGGTCCACTATCTCTCCCGCTATGGCACAGACGACGCAGGTCTCGGGCGAGGCGAGGTAGACTTTGGCGTCGGGGGTTCCCGATCTTCCCTCGAAGTTCCTGTTGAAGCTCCTTATAGACACCCCGCCGCTCGGGGGTGCGTATCCCATACCTATACAGGGACCGCAGGCACTCTCGAGTATCCTCGCCCCAGCCTTCAGGAAGCTGAGGAGCGCACCGTTCATGGTAATGAGTTCGAGAGCCTGCTTGGAACCGGGAGCTACGGCGAAGACCACGTCAGGGTGGACCCTCCTACCTTCTAAGATCTTCGCGCTCCTCGTAAGGTCTACGAAGGAGGAGTTGGTGCAGGAACCTATAACAACTTGGTCCACCTTTATACCCTCTACTTCTCTCACCGGAACCACGTTGTCCGGAGAGTGGGGGCAGGCTATAAGAGGCTCGAGCTTTGAAAGATCTATCTCTATGACCTCGTCGTATTCCGCGTCCGGATCAGGGAGAAGCTCGATCCAGTCCTCCTCCCTACCTTGGGCTTTGAGGTAAGCTCTCGTTATCTCGTCGGAGGGGAAGATGGAGGTTGTAGCCCCGAGTTCGGCACCCATGTTGGTGATGGTCGCCCTCTCCGGAACGGAAAGCTCCTTTATCCCCTCACCGAAGTATTCGAATATCTTTCCGAGACCCCCTTTGACCGTGAGGCGTCTCAGAAGCTCGAGTATTACGTCCTTTGCCGTCACCCAGTCGGGGAGCCTACCCTTCAGATGGACACCCACTATCTTCGGCATCTTCATATAGAAGGGTTCCCCTGCCATAGCTGCTGCCACGTCGAGACCACCCGCTCCTATGGCGAGCATACCGACACCGCCGCTCGTGGGTGTGTGGGAGTCGGAACCTAAGAGGGTCTTTCCCGGCTTTGCGAACCTCTCAACGTGAACTTGATGGCATATGCCGTTTCCGGGTTTCGAAAGCCAAATGCCGAAACGCTTGGCAACGGACATAAGATACTTGTGGTCGTCGGGATTTTTGAAGTCCGTCTGGAGCATGTTGTGGTCTATGTAGCTCACGGAAAGCTCCGTCTTTACCCTGTCTATGCCCATAGCTTCGAGTTCGAGGTATGCCATAGTTCCCGTAGCGTCTTGGGTTAAGGTCTGGTCTATCCTTATCGCTATCTCCTCACCGGGTTCCATCCTTCCGGAGACGAGGTGTTCCTTTATTATCTTCCAAGCTACCGTTCCTCTCGCCATATTCACCTCCCTGTCTAAAACGGCGTTTTAGAAGGATTATCTTATTTTATGCCTTTTGTCAAGGCTGACAAACCTCAGCAAGTTGTAAAATTCTCAACATGGGCAAGCTGGCTTACATATTCCCCGGTCAAGGCTCCCAGTATGTGGGTATGGCTTACGATTTTTACAGGGAGTTTTCAGAGTCCGCGGACGTCTTCCACACAGCGGAACAAGCCCTCAGGATGTCCCTACCCGACATAGTGGACGTGGTCCTAAAGGGTCCCGAAGAGAAACTCAGCCAAACCATATACACCCAGCCGGGTATCCTTATAACCTCGTATGCTGTTTACAGAGCCATGAAGTCAGCAGGGTTCCCCGATCCCGACTACGTCGCGGGACACTCCCTCGGTGAGTACACAGCCCTCCTCGTCGCGGGAGGTGTGGAACTCTTCGAGGCTGTGAGGCTAACATACTTGAGAGCCAAATACATGCAGGAGGCTGTCCCGGAAGGGAAGGGTCTCATGGCTGCTGTTCTGAACATCCCCCCCGAAGAGGTGGAGAGGATCTGCGAGTTAGCAAGGGAGTTCGGAGTTGTGGAGCCTGCCAACTACAACTCACCAAAGCAAACTGTAATATCCGGAGAGAAGGTAGCTGTCGAGAAGGCTTCAAAGATGGCAAAGGAAAAGGGAGCGAGGGTGATCCCCTTGAAGGTCTCCGTTCCCTCCCACTGCTCGCTTATGAGGGACGCAGCTGACGCCTTCAAGTTAAAGCTCTCCCAAACACCTATAAGGAACACTTCCATACCCATAGTTCAAAACTATACAGCCGAGGAACACACAAAAGCTCACGAGATAAGGGAGAACCTCTACAAGCAGATATTCTCACCTGTGAGGTGGTTCCAGAGCGTCCTCTACATGGTAGAAAAAGGTGTGGACACATTCGTGGAGGTGGGTCCGAAGAACGTCCTTTCCAAGCTCGTCCAGCAAACTTCTCAGAAGGTCAGGGTCTTCAACGTGGAGAAGGTAGAAGACTTAGAGAAAGTCCTGAAAGCCCTTTAGCGCTAACGTTGAGCTAACGCCCGAATATAATATAAGGTTCGGGAAAGTTCATGAAGGCTATAGGTCCGTATCACTACAAGGTGTGGGTGATAGGGGAGGTATTGGACAGGTATGAAGAGTGCAAGAACGGCGCCCGCCTCCCTAAGGGGAAGCTCTTTATAGAGATAGTTGGAAAGGAGTTCAGGAAGAACAGGAACGCATACTTCGAGAGGTTCGTCATATACGCGGTCGACCTCGAAAAGATAATAGAGAGCCTCGAGAGTCCCCTTAAGGAGGTCATAAAGGGAAGGTATTTCGAAGCGGACGTTTCCACCTTCATGAAGGACTTCGGGATAAAGAGCAGGAGGGAGGCGAGGAGGATAATAACGAGGGCGGTCAACAAGTTCTTCCACGAACTCGAAAAAAGGAGGCTCAGCAAGGTCACTCCCTTATGAAAACCCTGTTCTCTTCATACCAGCCCCAGACTGTTGGGAAGAGGTTTCCGAACTTGTCGTAGACGGCGAGCATGCTTTTGGGAGTCGCTATGAATATCATGGGTTGCTGTTCGGTGATTATCTTAAAGGCTCTTTTGTAGATCTCCACCCTCTTTTTAGGGTCCATCTCCACAGCCCCCATGTCTATCAGCCTGTCCACCTCCCTCTCCCACTCGGTCTCCGGCTCCTTCTGAACAGGGTTCCACATGTGGAGCTGTCCCGAGGAGTGCCAGACGTTCCTCCCGAAGTGAGGATCTATGGAACCCGTCAGCCCTATTATCACCGCCTCCCACTCGTAGGGAGGGGAGGTCAGCCTCGAAACGAGGGAGTTGAAGTCTATAGGCTGGAAGTGGACCTCAATACCAATTTTTTTTAGGTCCTCCTTTATTATGTTCCCTATGGTCTCCCTCTCCTTGTTACCCGCGTTCGTGATAAGGGTGAACTTAAGGTCGTTTCCTTCAGGGTCCTCCAAAATACCGTCCCCGTCCCTGTCTTTGAACCCTATGCTCTCCAAAATTCTCTTTGCCTTCTCCAGGTCGTATTCGAACTTGGGGAAGTAATCCTCGTCGAAGTAAGGTCTGTTGGCTTCCGTTATGGGCGTGTAGAGGGGCTTGGCGAGTCCGTTGTAGACGAGGTAGGATATCCCCTCCCTGTCTATCGCGTGGGATATGGCGACCCTAAAGAGCCTGTTTCTGAACCACTTCAGCTTATATTTGGGTATCTTAGCCCTCGGGTTTTGGTTGAAGACGAGGAAGGTGGTAGAAGGTGTCGCACCAAGATCAAAGACCTTTATCCTCGGGTCCTTCTTCCTCGCTATGAACTGGATGTCTCTGGGTCTGAGACCTATGAAGTCAGCCTCACCGTTGGTGAACTTAAGTATTGCGGTGTCAGGGTCGCTCACTATTATCCCCACCCTCCTCTCTATGTAAGGGAGCCTGTTTCCCTCTTCGTCCCTCTCCCAGTAGTAAGGGTTCCTCTCGTAAACCACCCTCTGACCCTTTACGTACTCCTTTATCACCCAAGGACCCGTCCCCACTATCTCTTTGGGGTCCGTGTTTACGTTCCAAGCCGTGTTGAAGGTCCCTTCTTTCACATACCTTTCGAGCTTGTGCTTCGGTAGGATCTCTACAGAAAGCGCGTTTAAAAAAGGTGCGAAAGGCTCAGGTAGGATGAACCTCACCGTGTAGTCGTCCACTTTCTCCACCTTTATCTTCTTTCCCTTGATCGTCAGTATGTCCCTTACCGAAGTCGGGACCGAGTCGTTGTAGTAGACCTCGTTGAAGGTAAAAACGACGTCGTCGGCGGTAAAGGACTTCCCGTCGCTCCACCGGACACCCCTCCTCAGGTAGAAGGTCCATACCCTTCCGTCCTTCGAGACCTCCCACCTCTCCGCAAGGTCTGGTTCGGGTTCCATCGTCTTTAGGTTGAGCCTCACGAGACCGGAGAACACACCGTCGAGGACCGCGGTAGAGGTAGTCTCTTGTGCGAGGGCTGGGTTCAAAGTTTTCGGATCTCCGCTCAGGATAAAGTAAACCGTTCCCCCCTCCTTACCTATCTCGGGCTTGAAATCCTGAGGGTCTACTTTAACGAGTTTGACCTCACCCTTCTCAGGTGAACCCAGAAAGTGGAAGGGCAGGAAGGCGAGGAAAGCAACGAGGAGGGCGACGATCACCGGACCCATCATAAATATGCTATAATCCAGACCCATGATAAGGGTAGAGATAGTGACCCCCAAGGGTCTCGCCTTCTCGAAGGAGGTCCGGTCAGTAAACGTCCCTACCGTAGAAGGTGAGATAGGTGTACTCGAGAGGCACATGTATCTTATGACCCTTTTGAAGCCGGGTCTCGTTTACTTCAACGGAAACGAGAAGGAGGGGATCGCCGTCACCTACGGTGTCGTGGACGTCACCCCCGAGAAGGTCCTCATACTCACCGAGGAGGCTTACGAGGTCGGTGAGATAGACGTGGGGAAAGCTAAGGAGGAGTTCGAAACAGCTGTAAGGAAGTTGGCTACAGCGAGGACCATGGAGGAGATAAGGGAGTGGGAGAGGGTAAAGGAGAAAGCCCAAGCCCTCATGGATATAGTTGAGAGGGTCAAGTAAGGAGTTCACCTTCTTCAGGGGAAAGCTGAAACTCATCCAGCCGGAAGAACACAAAGTATCGGTCGACCTCGTCGTTTTCCTCTCCAGGGTAAGGGGTATAAGGAAAAGCTCAAAGGTAGCGGACCTCGGAGCGGGATTCGGCTTTCTGTCGATCGTTCTCGCGAAGAAATACGGCGTCGAGGTCCACGCGGTGGAGAGGGACGAAAGGATGCTCGAACTCTTGAGGAAGAACGTGGAGCTGAACGACCTCAGCAACTCGGTCATACCCGTCGGGTGCGACGTGAGGGATGTAAAAGATCTCTTTAGAAGGTCCTCCTTCGACGTCGTCGTTACCAACCCCCCTTTTTTCCCTTACGGTGAGGGTGACGACATCCATTCGGAGGGGGACACCACTTTGAGGGACTTTCTGGAAGCCTCCTCATACCTCCTCAGGGACGGGGGATACCTCAACCTCCTCCTTCCCTCCTTCAGACTTTACGAAGCCTTTACGATCCTGAAAGACCTGAATCTGCCTCCGAGGTTCCTCACCCTCGTCTACCCGAAACTCTCCAAACCCGGAAAGCTCGCCATAGTCACCTCGATAAGGAACGTTCCGGGACCCCTCCACGTGGATAGACCCCTTGTCATAAACACCCCTGAAGGGGATTACACCGAAGAAGTAAAGGAGCTGTTAGAGGACTTTATCTGATGTGTTATAATAAATCGAATGAAACTGCCCGAGAGGCTCGTTGAGAGGATAGCCTCCCAGATAGTCGAGAAGCTCTCTGAGGAGAAGATAATAGAAGCTGAAGACCCGGACCTCTTCAGGAGGAAGATAATAGGCATATTCAAAAAGGCTGAGGAGGAGGAGAGGGAGCTTGACGAGGAGGCGAAGAGGATATTGAAAGAGAAGATGGACATCCTCGAGGAGGCTGACGTCGACTACAGGACAGCCTTCAGGGCTGTAAAAGCCAAGCTCGCCGAGGAGAGGAAGATAAACATAAACCCGAGGGAGAGGATGAACCAGATAGCGAACATGATAAGGGACCTCATAATGGAGGACGACACGGTAGAGATATACGAAGACCCTCCGGTCATAAGGAGAAGGATAGTTGAGATCTTGAGGGAAGCCCTGAGGATAGAGCAGGAGATAGAGAGGACGGTAAGGGAGAAGATAAGGAGCTACTCGAGGAACATACTCGAGGGAACTCCCGAGTGGAACATCCTCTACAGGAGGATATACGAGGACGAGCTTAAAAAGAGGGGTCTCGCCTAAGGAAGGTAGAGTATAGGGTCCTGCCTCACACCGTATTTTATCACCTCGTAGTGGAGGTGGGGTCCCGTGGTCCTTCCCGAGGAGCCTATGTAACCTATCACCCTGTTCTTGGCTACCTTCTCACCTCTCTTTACAGCGAGCGCGGACATGTGGGCGTAGAGGGTAACGAAGCCGTAGCCGTGGTATATGATCACGGTCCTGCCGTAGCCTTTTATATACCCCGCGAATATAACGTATCCCGGAGCTGTGGCAACTACCCTGCTCCCGTAAGGGGCAGCTATGTCTACACCCGTGTGGAACTCCCTCCTCCCTTTTAGCTTCCTCCAACCGAAGCCGGAGGTGACTATGCCTACGACCGGCCAGATGTCCGGTGTGGACATCTCTACGGTCCTCGGCATAAAGAGGTCCTCGTATGAGACCTCACCCTCTGTCCTTCCGAGGATCGAAGTGGAGAATAAAAGGGCTACGCTAAGTAGTAGAACCTTCCTCATCCAAGTAGAAGACCTCGTCCGAGATAGGCTCGTTCCACCTCCTGAATCCGGGGAGTGTCTCTATCCTGAACCAAGCGGACCTGTACCATATGTCCTTCGGAGGTCTCCTCACGGGAGCTATACGTGCAGCCCTCGTCTCGGGGTGGTAGTCCCAGTTCATGTAGTGGTTGAAGTCCTGAATAATATCGGTTATTACCACTCCGTATTCGTTTATGAGGGTCTCCTGAAACTCCTTCCACCTGAATATGGAGGAGTCCCTCAAAGTCAGCCCGAAGTATCCGGAGCAACCCTCCTCCTTCAAGGTAGCTATCCCCCTCCCTATGAAGGCTCTAAAAGCTGCGAAGGTCTCGGGGGGATCTGTGACGAAGACGTCGAACTTCCCTATTATGTCTTCGGGGAAGGGGTTTCTGAGATCCCATACCATGGCGGTAGCGTTATCTATCCCGAGTTCCTTAAAAATTCTGTTGTCGAAATCGATAAGCCTCTCGTCTATGTCTATGACGAGGACCCTCTTTGCCTTCCTCGTCAGGGCTACGGCGAGACCGGTAAGATCGTCCTCAGCCCCCATCACTATGATCTCTTTGTTCCTGAGGTCTCCCCTCGAATCTAAAAAGAGGACCCTCGATACGGTGGTCTCGGGTGTCACAGCCCCCTGATCGTAGTCCCTTATTGGGGAGGGTCTCTCCTTGGCTATCTCAACGAAGGTCCTGTAGAGTTCCCTGTCCGCGTAGAAGGGGTATCCCCTCCCCTCACATGCCTGACAGGAAAAATCTACTACCTTCGCTATGCCAAGTTCCGAGACGAGGTCGTAGCCTTTCTGGGTAAGGAGTATGTTCTCCTCCTCGTCTATGAATAGTATCCCTTCGGAGATCAGCTTCTTCACTATACCCGCCGCCGCGGGAACTGGTATGTCCGAGAGGTCGATTATCTTCCAAAAGTCGCCCGTAGTGAGGACCGCGGAGATCAGCCTCTCCACGTTCCTCCTGTGGACCCTTACCTTCGTCTCCTTCTGGACCTCCCTGGCTACCTTCGAGAGCAGGTCCAACCTTCTACCTCCGCTGGGCTGAATATTATAACAGGATGAGGTTAGACAGGTATCTCTTCGAGAAGGGTCTCGTCCCTTCGAGGGAAAAGGCGAAAGCCCTTATAATGGCTGGACTCGTCTACGTGGACGGAAAGAGGATAGACAAGCCCGGCTACAAGGTAAAGGGAGGGGAGAACATAGAGATAAGGGAGCCTCCCAGATACGTCTCGAGGGGAGGTTACAAGCTCGAAGGTGCCTTGAGGAGGTTCGAAATAAGCGTGAAGGGAAAAGTATGCCTCGATATAGGTTCCTCTACGGGTGGGTTTACCGACTGCCTCCTCCAGCACGGTGCTAAGAAGGTCTACGCTGTTGACGTCGGGAGAGGTCAGATGGACCCGAAGCTAAGGTCCGACCCGAGGGTAGTCCTCTACGAAAAGACCGATGCGAGGGAGCTGACGGAGAGGCACGTCCCCGAAAGGGTGGACCTCATCACCGTCGACGTCTCCTTCATATCCGTTACCAAGATCCTCCCGCGGATCCTCAGGTTCCTGAAGGAAGGAGGTTTCCTGCTCGTCCTTGTGAAGCCTCAGTTCGAGCTTTCTCCGAGGGAGGTTAAAAAGGGTGTGGTGAGGGAGAGGGAACTAAAGAAGAAGGCTGTCCTCAAAGTTGCCCATTTTGCAGGAGAACTCGGACTCAAGGTCCTCGGCGTTAAGAAGGCTTTCCCGAGGGGTGCTAAAGGGAACGAGGAGTTCTTCTTACTGCTCTCCTTCTCGGGTGATAACATAGATATTGAAACCGCCGTAGAGAAGGCTCTCGATGAGGAGGATGTTCGAGAAGAACACGCTGAGGGGAGTTCCGGGAGTTTACCCCTTAACAGCTGAGAACCTCTTCAGAATAGGTCTTGCCCTCTCCGCCCTCTTTCAGATGGAGGGAAGGAGACCCGTCCTCTCGATAGACGCTCCCGACTTTGTCACCCTCTCCATAGCGGTCGGCTTCATGAACGGGGGAGGGACGGTCAAAGTGGGGGAAGGTGCTGACGTTTACATTTACTGTGAGAGAGGAAAAGAGTGGGTAGTTACCTTCGGGGAACTCTCCCCTGAGGAGGTGAGGAGGCTGGAGATTATACTATTTGGAAGGGCGCCCATACCGAGGAGGACGGGAGGTGAGATAGGGAGAGTCGAGGCATGGACACGAAGCGGGAAGCCTTAAAGCTCCAGAGGGATCTCCTGCCGAAGATAATAGAGTTCGGGACGGATCTGGACGAGTTCTACAGGAGGTTCAGGGAGCTGAGGGTAATAACGAACGACCTCTCCTTTCAGGGAGCGCTCATAAACGTGGAACACGCCTTCTTCATGGTTGTCCAGTCCTTGAACATACTGAGGGAGCAGCTGAGACTACTCGAAGTGGCTACCAAGAAGAAGGAGATAGAGTGATGGCTATAAAGGCTATCCTCGTCGACAGGGACAGGGAGATATTCCCCCTCCTCGGGGACATATTCAACGTTACGGGTCACAAGCTCCTGATAGCTACGAGCGACGAAACCTTCAAAGAACTCGTAAGCTCCACGAAGGTCGACATAGTCATAGTGAACCACGCGGAGGTGAAGTCTTGGCTTTTGGCATGCACGGAAGAAGGCATACCCCTCCCCTTCTTCATCGTGGACACGGAGGAGGAAGAGAGGAGACTGAAGAGCCTCGGCTTTTCGGAACTGAACTTCGTCAGAAAACCCTTCAACCCTTTGGAGCTTTTAAACAGGCTGAGCCACTTGCACAGAGCTGATCCCTTGGAAGAACCGAACAGGCTCGGTTTCGTAAGCACGCTCGTCAAGCTAAGCGGCGGGAAGGAGTCTAAGATAGTGGAGCTTGAGGGGAGCTTCACCTGTGAGGTTGGTATAAAGGAAGGGAAGGTAGTCGGGGTAAATCCGAACCTCGAAAGCGTAAGGACGCTCCTCGAGGAGGGAGCCTCACTTAAAATCAAAGAGTTCGAGGAGCTTCCTTGGGAGAAGACCTTTGAAGACACGGTGGACTTTCTAAAGGCTCTCATAGAAAAGACGAGACCCGTGGAGGTGAGACCTCCCGCGGGTGAAGGTCTCCCTAAGGAGCTAAAGAGCGTCGAGGAGGTAGGGGACGGGGTCTACAGGATCTCCAAGTTCTCGGGGATACCCGTTTTGCTAAAGAACGTCTACCTCAGG
>WFYM01000146.1 GCA_015490115.1 Aquificaceae bacterium | reverse complement strand
GTATAGTTCCTAACGTGTCCCATGTGTATCCTTCCGGAAGGGTAGGGGAACATCTCGAGGACGTAAACTTTTTTACCCTTCCCTTTTGTTCTGAACACTCCCCTCTCCTCCCATATTTTCTGCCACTTTTTCTCTATCTTTCTTGGCTCGTAAGGTCTCATGGTAATAGATTATACCTTCAGGAACTCGCCGATCTCCTCAGCCCCCCTCGGTCTGCAGAGGTAGTAACCTTGACCGAAGTCGCAACCCATTTCCTTCAGCATGCTCAGCTGTTCCTTCGTCTCTATGCCTTCAGCTACCGTCTTGAGACCCAAATTTTTTGCGAGCTGGACTATAGCCTTGACTATAGCCCTGTCCTCCGGGTCGTTCTCTATGTCGCTCACAAAGGCTACGTCTATCTTCAGAAAGTCAACGGGGAGGCGTTTTAGGTATGCCAAGGAGGAGTATCCTGTCCCGAAGTCGTCGAGGGCTACGCTCACACCGAGATCCCTCAGCCTCCTCAAAGACCAGTTTGCGAACTCTACGTTTTCCATGACAGCACTTTCCGTTATTTCAAGTATCAAATACCTGCCGTCGAGTCCGCGTTCTTTTAAGATCCTCTCCACCTTGTCGGGGAACCCCTCGTCCCTGAACTGGGTGGGTGAGACGTTGACGGAGACCGGAACACCCCAATCTTTTGCGAAAGAGCAGGCTTTCGAGAGGACCCACTCCCCCACCTTCATGATAAGACCCGTCTCCTCTAAGATAGGGACGAACCTCGAAGGTGTGACTAAACCCATGTCTTCGCTCCTCCACCTGAGGAGCGCTTCAACGGAGAAGACCTTCCTGTCCGAGAGTCTGAACCAAGGCTGGAATAGAAGGACGAACTCCTCTCTTTCTAAAGCTCTTATCAGATGCCTCTCCATAAGGAGGAACTCGGCTATCCTCGTGTTCATCTCCTCCCTGAAGAACTGGTAGCTGTTTGTGAAGCTCTCCTTAGAGTGGGCGAGGGCGACCTCAGCTTTTTTCACGAGGTCCTCAGCCTCCTCCCCGTCGTCCGGGAAGACGGAGACACCGAGGCTCACGGTAACCTTTATATCCTGACCGTTTACGCTGAAAGGTTCCTCCATCTCGCTGAATATCTTCTCGATCACCCTCACTATGTCCTCCTTTCTGGCGAGGTCGTAGAGTATAAGACCGAACTCGTCTGAGCCTATCCTCGCTACCGTGTCCCCTTCCCTCAATGCTCTCCTTAGCCTATGGGCTACGGTCCTCAGCAGGCTGTCCCCAACCTGATATCCTAAGGTGTCGTTTATGTATTTGAACCTGTCTATGTCGAGGAGAAGGACCGCGAGGGTCCTCCCCATTATCCTCGACCTTACGAGGGAGAACCTTAGCCTCTCCATGAAGTTCGCCCTGTTGGGTAGGTCTGTCACAGGATCGTAGAGGGCGAGATACCTTATCCTCTCCTCAAGCTCCCTCTGCTGAGTCACGTCCTTTCCAGTGGCTACGAAACCTATAACGTTCCCCTCCTTGTCCCTGAGGGGTGTTATCGTCTGGTCTATGTAGAAGAGGCTCCCGTCCTTCTTCCTGTTGACGAATACAGCTCTGAATGTCCTTCCAGAGAGTATCGTGTTCCACAGTTCTCTGTAGAAGCTATCCCTGTGCTTTCCCGACTTGAAGAGGTTGGGCTTCTTCCCTATTATCTCCTCCCTCCTCCAACCGGTTATCTCCTCAACAGCTTTGTTCGCATACTTTATCACCCCCTCCCTGTCGGTGATTATAACCCAGTCGGAGGTCTGCTCCACAGCGAGGGAGAGCTTCGTGAGTTCTTCCTCTTTCTCTATGAACTCCAGAGCAAAAGAGACCTCCTCCCCTATCTCCTTTACTAAACTTACCACCTCCTCGTCGAAGAAGTTCTCCCTGTCCGCATAAAGGTTGAATATGCCGACAACCCTTCCGTCCATCTTTATAGGAACGGTCGCGGAGGAGAGGTATCCCTTCCTCAGCATCTCTTCCCTCAAACTCTTCGGTGTGACGTTCCTCGAGTCGTTGTTCACGACCACCTCCCCCGTTTTGTAAGCCCTACCGCAAAGACCCACCCCCCTCCTTATCTTGGAAAGAACGGATCTTCTTATCTTTGAGATGAAGTCCTCGACGTCACCGCAGGAGCAGATTATCTTGAACTTAGAGTTCTCGAATACACCTATCCAAGATGCTTTGAAACCTCCGAAGGTTATACATGCGTTGCAAATGTCCCTAAGGAGCTTCTCCCTATTCCTTTCCCTTAAGATTATCTCCCCTATAACCGAGAGGGTCCTGTATAGACTGCTCAGTTTCCTCAGTCTCTTCTCCGACTCCTCGAGGCTCCTTTCGGACCTTTGGCGGTATATGGCAAGACCGAAGATGTTTGCGACCGACACCGCAAAGTCCGTATCCTCTTCGGAATATGTTCTCTTCCTTTTGTGATAGATACAGAGGATCCCTATGGGCTTTCCCTTACCCCTTATTGGGACGCATATCCCGCTCTTTAGACCGAGGGCAAAGACGTCGGCGGAGAGCCTGAACCTCTTTTCCTTTTCTACATCCTCCACAGTTACCGGACTTACGGAGGTGAAGGTGTGGTAAAACTCTGTCCCCTCTTCGAGGGGTAGCCTATACCTTCCCACCATGTTCTTGTTTATACCCTCACCAGCCCTCAGTATACCCTCCCTGCTCCCCTCCGGGACCTCGTAAACGACAGCGACGTCCGCCTCCAACACCTCCCTCACCCACCTTACCCCTATCTTCAGGAGTTCTTCAACGTCCCCCTCGAGGGCTGTCAGCGTAAGATCTTCGAGGACCTTCCTCCTCGTTATGTCCCTCACAACACCTACAAAACCTACGACCTTACCCTCGTCGATCACGGGTATTATCCTGTCCTCCATGTATATGTATTTGCCCCTCTTAGTTCTTACCCTGTAGATCCTCACCCTCGGCTCTTTCCTCCTTATTAGCTCCTCTGTCGTTTTGAGGACCTGAAGCTTGTCCTCCTGCTTTACTATGCTCATCCAGAGGGTCGGGTCCTTTATGAAGTCATCGGGCTTGTAGCCTGTGATCTCCTTTACCTTTGAGTTTACGTATTCGATCTTCGCACTCCTCGGGTTATCCGGTTCTTTGAGACTTACTATGTAGAGGATGTCGTTTATAAGCTCGAGGAAGAGACTCCGCCCCCCTCTTAGCATCATCATAAATATATTTCGTCTATAGGGGGTTATAATTGAACCATGGAACTGCCCGACGAAAAAGGATACT
Source organism: Aquificaceae bacterium (assembly GCA_015490115.1). GTDB lineage: Bacteria > Aquificota > Aquificia > Aquificales > Aquificaceae > Hydrogenivirga. The sequence continues at coordinate 331 of WFYM01000146.1, read as the reverse complement.
ACGGGGATTTCGGAGGCAGGTTCGTCCCGGAAACCCTCATGTTCGCCCTCGAACAGCTCGAAGAGAGCTACCGGAAGATAAAAGAAGATAAAAGCTTCCAAATGGAACTTGAGAGGCTCCTGAAGGAATATGCGGGAAGACCGACACCCCTTTACTTTGCTGAGAACCTGACCCGCTTCGTGGGGGGTGCGAAGATATACCTCAAGAGGGAAGACCTTTTACACACCGGCGCCCACAAGATAAACAACACCCTCGGTCAGTGCCTCTTGGCAAAGAGGATGGGAAAGAGAAGGGTAATAGCGGAGACGGGGGCGGGACAGCACGGGGTGGC
>WFYM01000145.1 GCA_015490115.1 Aquificaceae bacterium | reverse complement strand
TCCAAACTTACAGCCCAGATACACATAGTAAAGGTCCCCACCACCATAGTGGGGAACCTCGAAAAGGCTGTAGCTGTTGCGGGCTTCAGTCCTACGAAGCGTGTCGTAAACGCCCTCGCCTCCGCCAAGGCTGTCCTCGCCGAGGAGGAGAGGGAAAGCGGAGTTCTCCTGATAGATATAGGTGCCGGTCTTACGGACTTTGCCCTCTTCATAGAGGGAAGTCCCGTGGTGACGGGAGCTGTTCCTATAGGCGGACTTAACATAACAAAAGACATAGCCTACTTTATGAAGGTCGAGTATGAGGAGGCGGAAAGGGCAAAGAGAGAAAACGGGGTAGCCCTAGTTGACCTCGTGAGGGAAGGTGAGATCATAAAGATAAAGCCGAAGAACGAGATAAGGGAGGTGGCTGTGGAGAAGAGGCACCTCGCCGAGGTAATACAGGTGAGGATAGAGGAGATACTCGAGGAGGTGGTGACGAGGATAGAGAACGCGGGCTTTAAAGTGGACAGCGCGGGTGCAGGTGTCGTCATAACCGGAGGGACAGCCAACCTGAAAGGTATAAAGGAACTCGTCGAGAGGTTCACGGACCTTCCGGCGAGGATAGGTGTCCCGACGGGTATCATAGGTCTCAAGGAGAGGATAGAAGATCCGAAGTACGCTACTTCGGTTGGTCTCCTCAAGTTCGCTGTCTCCCCCGAAGGTGTGATCTCCGAAGGAAAGGCGAAGGCGGTATCTACGAACAGCGCGGGCTTTAAGGAGGTTTTCAAAGGCTTTCTCGATAAGGTGAGGGAGTTCTTCAGGGATATACTCTAGGAGGGAAGGCCATGGAGGTCCAAAACTACAGCCCTACGAAGATCAAGGTGATAGGAGTAGGGGGTGGGGGTTGCAACGCGGTAAACAGGATGTTCCTCGACGGGATAGAGGGGGTCGAGGTCTTTGCCGTTAACACCGACAGCCAGCACCTCATGAAGCTGGCGGTTCCCAACAAGATCCAGATAGGGGAGAAGGTGACGAAGGGTCTCGGTGCCGGTATGAAACCCGAGCTCGGAGAGGAAGCTGCACTCGAGAGCATAGACAGGATCAAAGAGATCTTAAGGGACACGGACATGGTCTTCATAGCCACAGGTCTGGGAGGAGGAACGGGAACGGGAGCTGCTCCCGTAATAGCGAGGACAGCGAGGGAGATGGGTATCCTGACGGTCGCTGTAGTTACCCTTCCCTTTGACTTCGAAGGCTCCATGAGGAGGAAGATAGCTCTCGAAGGTCTCGAAAAACTAAAAGACACAGTCGACACTTATATAATCATTCATAACCAGAGGCTTGCCGAACTCAGCAGGACACTAACTTGGAAGAACGCCTTCATGGAAGTGGACAGCGTCCTCTCGAGGGCTGTGAGAGGGATAACCAACATAATCTCCACCTCCGCGGACATAAACGTGGACTTTGCGGACGTAAAGACCATAATGGAGAACGGTGGTCTCGCCCTGATAGGTGTCGGAGAGGGAAGGGGCGAGAACAAGATCCAGACAGCCGTGGAGCAGGCGATATCCAACCCACTCCTCGAAGGAGGGACGGTGGACGGTGCGAGGAGGCTCCTCATAACCCTCTGGGTCTCGGAGAGCGTCGCCTTCGCGGACGCTCAGGAAGCTATCCAGTCCATAAGCGGTAAAGCTTCCAACGACCCCATGATAATCTTCGGTGCTATTGTGGAGGAGGGTGAGGAGGACCGCATAAAGGTTACCGTCGTAGCCACCGACTTCGACAGGACGAAGGAGAAGAGGGAGGAGGCGACCTTCAGGGTGGTGAAGTCCCAAGAGGTAAAGAGGGCTGTTCCCGAAGAGGGCATACAGCCGGTAGAACCCGAGGAGATGCCAGCCTACCTGAGGAGAAAGAGGAAGATATAATTTGAGACCTGTAAACCCTAAAAAGAGCAAGGTCTTTTCCTTCCTCCTCGGCGTAGTATACGGATACAGGACAGCCGATATGGAACTCAAAGTATTTTCGCTTGAAGAGTTCGATCCCGAAGACCTCGACGGCTTTACAGTTTACTACCTGAGCAGGGAAAGGGACGAGGTTAAGAAGAACGAGCCTATAGAGGACCCCACCCACATAGTAGCCATAAAGGAGGACGTGGTGGAGAAGAAGGTGGTGGTTTATATTTATAAGGCATGATCCACAGAGAACTCGGCGAGGAGACGAAGAGGGATCTCCGTGAATACTTCCAAGACAGGGATTACATGGTAATAGCTGTCCCGAGAAGGGAGCCTGCGAGGGTCTACGTGGTAAAGGCTACGAGGGCTGTCGAGACCGCAAGGAGGATACACGACCTTTCCCCCGGTTCCGCGGTAGCCTTAGGGAGGGCTATGGTCGGCGCCCTTCTAATAAGCTCCCTCGTAAAGCACGCTACAGATCAGAAGGTCCTTTTGAAGATAGAGGGGAACGGTCCCGTCGGAACCGTGGTAGCCGAGGCTGACGGGAAGGGTAGGGTGAGGGGCTTCGTGGAGAACCCCAAAGCGGAACTCTACACGAAGGAGGTGGACGGGGTAAAGAAGGTGGACCTCTCTAAGATAGTCGGGAAGGAGGGGACCCTCACGGTCGTCAAGGAGCTTCGTATGGGGACACCTTACACGAGCGTGGTTCCCCTCATCTCGGGCGAGATAGCGAAGGACATAGCCTACTACTTCGTCCAGTCGGAGCAGATACCCTCGGCGGTCGGCATAGGTGTTCTCCTCAGCAAGGAAGGGAAAGTGACCCAAGCGGGGGGCTTTCTCGTCCAGACCTTAGGCGGGACGAGCGAGAAGGTTATAGACCTCTTAGAGAGGAGGGTCCGCCAGCTCCCACCCGTTACGAAGCTCATGGAAGAGGGAAAGCGTCCGGAGGACATAGCCGTCCTCATCCTCGAGGACTTAGAACCCCGCCTCGTAGGTCTGAAAGAAGTAGAGTATTACTGTCCCTGCAGTGAGGAGGTGGCAAGGGCGAGCCTCTCCCTCCTCTCCAAGAAGGAGATAGAGGACCTTACAAAGAGGGGACCTGCGGAGGTGGTATGCAGGTTCTGCGGGAGGGTTTATAGGTTCTCGGAGGATGAACTATAATGATCATGATGAAGATAGCCACCTTAGTGAGTATCTGTTTACTATGGATTGGGGTGGTCCTGCAACAGAGCTTCTCCAACTACATACTCTGCCTTCACCTCAGTCAAAAGACCCACCACCTTGAGGAGAGGAGCCTCTCGGACATATCCCTCGACGAGCTTCACGTAGATCTCATTCAGGACGAGTTCGCAAGCTCACCCCCTAAGTTCAAGGGTTTTCTTCACCCAAAGCCCAAAACTTTCCCGCCTTTCAAGCTAAACCAGTTTTCCTTCCAACCCACCTTTGAGCTTAAAAAGGGGACCCCTCCGGACCTCCTGAGGACCGTTCGTCTGATCGTCTGATAGGTTGTCCTCAAAACCCGAAAATCCCATGGAGGTCAGAAGATGGCTGTGGTAGTTGCCTTTCTCATGCTTGTTACTTGGAGCTACGGTATAACCCTCGAGGAGGCTATGAAATTGGCTCTCCAGAGGAACCCGGAGCTGAAGGCTTTAGAAAAGGACCTCGACAGCTTCAGGGGGAGAGAGATAGCAGCCTACGCCTTCCCGAACCCTGAGGCTGACGTAGAGAGCGGTTTCGTGACGACGGAGAGGTACGGAAGACCCGAAGGGAGACCAATATACCTTTTCGGAGTTTCCCAGCCCATACCCCTTTGGGGTGTTAGGGAAAAGAGCAGGCTCGTCGTCAGGGAGGAGAGGGAAGCCTTCAAGAATTTCCTCGAGGCGAGGAGGAGGGAGGTCCTCGCCGAAGTCTACAGACTCTTTTACGAAGCCCTCTTCAGGAAGGAGATAGTGAACATATGGAGGGAGAACCTGAGGACCGCCGAGGAGGTGGAGGAGTTCGTAAGGAGGGCTTACCAGCTCGGAGAGGTGACCCAGCTCGACCTCTTAAGAGCAAAGAGGGAGAGGGACCTAGCAGAGGTGAGGCTGAAAATTGCGGAGGCTGAGTTCAGGGCTTCCCTGAGAGACCTCGAGAGGGTCATAAACGCGGAGGTGGAGGATGTGGAGGGGAACCTGAGGGAGATAAGGGATATAAGGGACATCGAGCTTGAGGACCTCCCCACGGTGAGGGCTATAAAGAGGAGGATAAGGGCTGTGGAGAGGGGTGTGGATCTCGAGAAAGCCCTCGCAAAGCCTACCCTTTCCGCCGGCTTTATAGTGGAAGATTCGGAGGAGGGCTACTACGGTCTTCGCCTCTCCCTTTCCGTAGGCATACCCGTTTTCTACAGGAGGCAGGGTGAGATACTGGAGAAGATCTACCAAAAGGAGGCTCTAAAGAGGAGGCTCGAGGGAGAGATCCTGAGGGTGAGGAAGAGGCTAAGGTCCATAAAGATAAGGCTCTCAGCTCTCAAAAGGGAACTCGAGAGGATCGAAAACGTCGTGATCCCGAGGGCTAAGGAGGAGCTTGACCTCGCCATAAGGAGCTACAGACTGAGGGTGATAACCCTTTTGGAACTCTCGGATGTGAGGAGGAGGTATTACGAGCTTCTCGTGAGCAGGGCGAGGATACTGAGGGACATACACTTTGCCTTCGCGGAGTTTATATCCATAGGAGGTGTTGAGAGATGAGGGTGCTTTTACTTCTCGTGTTTTCCCTCTTAGTCCTCGGAGGAGAGAAGCACGAGCATCACGAAGAAATGCAGGAGATACACATGACGGAAGAGGCTCTGAGGGAACTCGGTATAAAGCTCGATGTGGTGAAGAAGAGACCGGCGGGTAAGGTGGTAAGGATGCCGGCTGAGGTCAGAGAAAACCCCCTCCTTAGCTTCTCCGTTTACAGCCCCATAGAGGGCATAGTGAGGAAGATATACGTGAAGGAGGGAGACTTCGTAAAGAAAGGAGACCCCGTGGCTGAGATATACTCTCCGGAGCTTGCGGACCTCATAGGTGAGCTTGAGATGGCTAAGGTGAAGATGGAGACGGCGAAGAAGATATACGAGAGGGACAAGGAACTCTACTCTCAGGAGGTTATACCATACACGAGGTTCTACAACTCGATGATAGAGTATGAGAGGGCGAAGGGTGAGTATCTGGCTCTGAAGGAGAGGCTGAGGAGCTTCGGGGACATAAAGGGATACCACTTGCTTCTCAGATCTCCGGGGACAGGATACGTCGTTGAGCAGAACGTGGTCCTCGGGGAGGGCGTCGGTCCGGACAGGGAGCTTTTCAAGATCCACTCCCACGATGTCCTCTGGGTCTACGGCTGGGCTGACGAGAGGTCGGCGAGGATGATAAGGGAGGGCATGATAGGAAGGGTAGTCCACGAGACGGGGAACCAGACTTGCAGGGTGGACTTCATAGGTCACGAGGTGGACAGGAAGACGAGAAGGGTGAGGATAAGGTGTGTAGCAAATAACCCGAAACACACGCTAAAGCCCGGTATGTTCGTGAGCTTGGAGATAAGGACGGGAGGTGAGATGGCTATCCTCATACCGAAGAGTGCGGTCCAAGATATAGAGGGGAAGAAGGTAGCCTTCGTCTGGAAGGGGGGGAAGTTCGAGCCGAGGGAGGTCCACATAGAGAGAGAAGTGGACGGCTACTACGTGATTGAGGAGGGTGTTAGGGAAGGGGAGAGGATAGCGGTCTCCGGGACAGTCTTTTTGAAGACTAAGCTCGTCGGCGTGGAGGAGACCGGTCACACCCACTGAGGAGGTGTGAAGATGTTTAGGCTGGTCCTTAAGTTCAGGCTCTTGGTCCTCATAGCTCTCGTCGGTGTCGTTGTTTACGGTGTTTACAGCTTCAGGAAGCTACCCATAGACGCATTTCCGGATCCTACTCCCGTTCAGGTGAACGTATACACGGAAGCTCCCGGACTCTCAGCTGAGGAGGTGGAGACCCTGATCACCATACCCATAGAGTCCGTTGTGAACGGTCTGAAGGACGTCGAGCTTGTAAGGAGCGTCTCCCTCCCCGGACTCTCCTACGTTTCCGTCTTCTTCAAGGACGGGACAGACGTTTACTTCGCGAGAAGGCTTGTCATGGAGAAGCTCCCCGACGCGAGGGAGAGGATACCGGAGGGCTTCAACCCCGTGATGGGTCCCAACTCGACCGGTCTCGGGAACGCACTCCTCTACGTTCTCCACGACACGAGCGGGAAATACACTAACGAGGAGCTAAAGTCGGTCATACAGCAGTGGATGGTGAGACCCCTCATAATGAGCGTGGGAGGTGTTGAGGAGATAGTCCAGTTCGGTCCGGAGATAGCGTACCTCGTTGTCCCCGACCCCAACAAGATGATAGCCTACGGCATAACCTTGGAGGATCTGATAGAGGCTCTGAGAAAGAACAACGTCCTCGTCGGTGGAGGATTCTTCCAGTCCGCTGAGGGAGATCTCGTCGTTAGGGGACTGGGAAGGGTCTACTCAATAGAGGACATATTGAGGATACCGGTAAAAGTTGACGAAGAGAAAGGGGTTAGCGTCTACGTAGGAGACGTTGCGAGGGTTGTAAGGGGAGAGGTCCCGAACAGAAGGGGAGCCTTCACCATGGACGGGAGGGAGGTCCAGGGGAACGTGGTTGTAAAGAGGATATACGAGAACACGAAGGAGGTCGTGGACAAAGTAAAGAAGAAGCTAAAGGAAATACAGGAGATACTCCCCGAAGGCGTGAAGATAGAACACTTATACGATCAGGCTTACCTTACGGAGAAGGCTGTCGCCACCATACAGAAGGCTCTCTTTAGCGGTATGCTCCTCGTCGCGATAGTCACTGCTATCCTCCTCGGCAACCTCAGGGCTTCCCTCATAGTGATATCCTCGCTACCCATAACGCTCCTTACCGCTTTCATAGTTATGAAGAACACGGGTATGTCGGGGAACCTCATGACCCTCGGCGGTCTCGCAATAGGGATAGGGATGTTCGTGGACTCCTCGGTGGTGATAGTGGAGAACATATACAGACACCTCTCAGAGAGGAGGGGAGCCTTCAAGTTCTCCGTAATACTCGACTCCATAAAGGAGGTGTGGAGACCCGTCTTCTTTGCTGTCCTCATAATAGTGATAGTCTTCTCACCCATATTTGTCTTCGAGTCCATAGAGGGGAAATACTTCAAGCCCCTCGCCCTAACACTTATAATAGCCTTAATATCCTCGATGCTCATCGCCTTCACATTCATACCGGTCCTTACCTACTACTTCCTGAAGCCCGGGAAGACAACGTATAGCAAGGTCATGCAGGTCATACACAGGGTATACGGGAGGGTCCTCGACCTCAGCTTCAAGCTCAGGGTCCCGATAATAGCGACCGTCGTTGTAGCCTTCTTCTTCAGCCTCTTCCTCCTCACGAGGATAGGGACCGAGTTCGCACCAGAGCTTGAGGAGGGTTCCGTGATAGTTAAGGTCTTCCTCGACCCTAACGTCTCCTTAGAGGAGGCGAAGAGGGTGGCAACAGCGATAGAAAAAGAAGCACTCAAGTTCCCTGAGGTGGTGAGGACCTTCTCAACGGTCGGGAGGGCTGAAAAGGGAGAGGTTGTGGACATAAACTACATTGAGACTTGGATAATCTTAAAGCCCCAGAGCGAGTGGAGGAGCTTCAAGACGAGGGAGGAGTTCAACCAGATCTTGAGGGAGAGGTTCGCTTGGCTCCCCGCCTCCATAGGCTTTACCCAGCCCATAAAGATGAGGATAGACGAGCTTCTCTCAGGTGTGAGGGCTGACATAGCCATAAAGATATTCGGTCAGGATCCTCAGCTCCTCAACCAGATAGCGGAAAAAGTTAAGGAGATAACGGAGAAGGTCCCCGGAGCGGTCGACGTCCAGAAGGAGATCCAAGCGGGGAGGCTCCAGCTGAGAGTTTATCCCAAGTGGGAGACGCTCGAGAGGTTCGGGATAACAGCGGAAGAAGTCCTGAACGTCATAAAATACTCCCTCGGAGGGGCTGAGATAGGGGTCCTTCAAAGGGACACCTACCTCTTCCCTATAATCCTCTCCCTTCCCGAGGAGTTCAGGGGGAACGTTGAGAGGCTAAAAGAGATCCCCATCTTCGAGAGGGACGGGAAGATCCTCACCTTCGGGGACGTTGCGGACATAAGGGTAGAACCCGGACTCTTCGTCATCAGAAGGGAAAACAACATAAGGTATGCACTTGTGATGTGCAACGTGGAGGGGAGGGACATAGGGAGCTTCGTGAAGGAGCTTCAGGAGAGGATACAGAGGGAGATAAAGCTACCCAAGGGCTACTTCATAACCTACGGCGGTCAGTTCGAGAACCAGCAGAGGGCTATGAAGAGGCTTTCTGTCGCTGTCCCGGTTTCCATATTCCTCATATTCGTCCTCCTCTACCTCAACTTCAACTCGGTGAGGGACGCCCTCGTCGTTATGCTAAACGTCCCCTTCGCCGTGATAGGGGGGATAGTAGCCCTCTACATCTCGGGCTTTAACCTGTCTGTCCCCTCGGCTATCGGCTTCATAGCCATATTCGGGATAGCTACCCTAAACGGTGTCGTCTTGGTATCCTACATAAGATACCTGCTCGAAGAGGGCTACGACATCTCCGAAGCTGTAAGAAAAGCTGCTATCCTGAGAATCAGACCCATACTCATCACGGCGATAACAACCTTCATAGGTCTCATACCCTTACTTGTGATAAGGGACATAGGATCCGAAGTCCAAAAGCCTTTAGCTACTGTAGTCGTGGGAGGCATACTCACCTCAACACTCCTTACCCTGATCATACTCCCCGCTGTCTACGAGATGGTATACAAGAGGTTCCCGGAGAGGGTGGAGGTCCCGAGTGTCGAAAGAGCGTGAGGAGTTCGGAGAGCTTATAAAGTTCACCTTCGCAGGCTTCTTAGGTTCCCTCTTTTTGGGTTGGATTCTTGACTCCGCGGGAGTCAGGAAAAACCCGATAGGGGAGTGGGCGGTAAGGACCCTCGCAGGGGAGGGGGAGAGCATCATGGAAGGTATATTCGCCCTGAAGAAGAGGATATCAGGCTCCGCCGGATCGCTCGCTCAGGCTTACGGACTCGGGAAGCTCCTCGGTATGGTGTTTCCTTGGGTCGCCGACTTCGGGAGCAGGCTTGTCGGCATAGATGTCTACGGGTGGGAAGGGTTTTACATACCATACCTCTATGCGATGAGCGACCAGATAGGTGCCAACGTAGCGGGACTCGTCTATATGGTGAGGAAGGAAAAAAGTCTGAAGAGGGGCTTTCTCTCTTACGTTAAGAACCCGGTTATGCTCACGAGCCTACTCGTTATACTGATAGTTCCTGTAGGGCTTTTGACGGCGAGGCTCCTCGGCTTTTCTCCTACGAAGAACCTGCTCGTAGCTTTCGAGACTATAGCCGCAAACCTCTGCTGGCTCCCTCCCCTCGTGGGTGTCCTTTGGGAGAGGAGGCGTTAAAATCTGAAGCCCTCATGCCGTTAACTCTGAAAGGACACACCCTCAAGGAGGTGGTCGGGATGACGAAAGAGGAGATAATAAAGGGAAAGGTTCTCTACGAAGACGAGGAGCATAAGTTCATCTGGCTCGGCTGGGAGGAGGAAGAGGAGGAGGGTCTCGTCCAGACGAACCAGTATCTCATAGTAAACAGGGGAAAGGGTGTCCTCTTAGACCCCGGCGGTGTCTACGTTCTCCCGAGGGTCCTCTCCGCAGTCTCCGCCTACATAGACCCGGACAGCATAGAGATCATCTTTTACACCCATCAGGACCCGGACGTGGCTTCCGGCGTCGCTGTCTGGCTCGAGAACACACCTGCGAAGGTCTACATAAGCAGGCTCTGGGTGAGGTTCATCCCCCACTTCGGAAGTGCGGAGGTGGAGAGGATAGTTCCGATAGACGACAGCGGTGGAGAGGTAATGCTCCCCTCGGGAGACAGGCTGGTCTTCATACCCGCTCATTTTCTCCACTCCACGGGAAACTTCTCCCTCTTCGACGAAAGGTCCGGCATACTCTTTTCTGGAGACATAGGTGCAGCTGTTTTCCCGAAGGGGGAGAGGTATCTCTTTGTAGAGGACTTCGAGAGGCACGTAGCCCTCATGGAGGGATTCCACAGGAGGTATATGGCTTCGAGGAGGGTTTTGGAACTCTGGGTGAGGAGGGTAGAGGAGCTGAAACCAAAGATGATAGCACCCCAGCACGGGGCTATATTTTCAGGTGAGAACGTGAGGAGGTTCCTCGAGTGGCTGAGGAACCTCGAGTGCGGAGTTGACCTCATAGAGAGGATATACGGTGTCTGGAGGTAATACCATGACGGGAAGGGGGCAAGAGGCTTACATAAGGGAGCTTGAAAACAGGGCGAAGACCCTGAGGAAGGTTTCAAGAAAACTCTGGGAGCTTTCCCACATAAGGAACCTCTCTAAGTTCGTATTCAACCACTTCTTCAGGGGGCTCGGAAAGATAAGGGAGACCTTCCACAAGATAAGTTCAGCTACTGGGGAGTTCTCCCAGACCTCTTCAACGATCCTTAGCAACACGGTCTCCGTGAAGGAGGAGATGGACAGCTTGGTCAAGAGGGCTGAAGAGGCGAGGGACAAGGTTGTGAGCGGTTCCGAAAAGGTTGCAAAGCTAAGGGAAGAGGTGGACATTTACATGAAGGGTCTCGAGAGGGTGAAGGGTTCCTTTGAGAGCATAAGGGCGTCGGTGAAGGAGATAAACGCCATAGTGGAGCAGACAACGATTTTAGCACTTAACGCTTCCATAGAGGCTGCGAGGGCTGGAGAGCTTGGGAGGGGGTTTGCGGTCGTTGCGGAGGAGGTAAGGAGGCTCGCGGGCAAAACGGAGGAGTTCGCAAACTCAATAGCGGAAAAGGTCCAGACGGCTGAAAAGAGCCTGAGGGAGTTCTCCGAGGAGATGGAGAAGCTGAAGAACACCATGGAGGAGATAGTCTCCACCTTCTCCGAGATAAGCG
>WFYM01000144.1 GCA_015490115.1 Aquificaceae bacterium | reverse complement strand
GTGTGCAATATAGAATGTATAGATATAGAGGAGAACAAAATAAAGTTAAGTGTGAAAAACTCTATTTTTGCTGAAGGAATAAGTCAAAGCAAAAAGCCCGTTTGTATACCTTTAAGCGGAACACTTGAAGGTCTCTTTGAAAAACTTACAGACAAAAAATGGAATTGCAAGGAAACTGAATGTGCTGCTCAAGGCAAAGAGAAGTGCGTTTTTGAAATTTTAAAAACTTAAGACTTCCGCAATCCTCCCAAAGTGAGTTTTCTTATTCTCACCGTCGGCTGGGCGTCCGTTACGGGAACTCCCTGACCGTCCTTTCCGCAAGTCCCTATAGCCCAGCCGAGGTCGTTCCCGACCGCGTCTATGTCTTTTAGGGCTTTCGGACCGTTACCTATGAGGGTTGCTCCCCTTATCGGGTAAGTTATCTCACCGTTCTCTATCATGTAGCCCTCCATTATCTCGAATACGAAGTCTCCCGTTACCGTGTTCACCTCACCCCCTCCCATCTTCACCACGTAAACTCCCCTCTTTGTGTCCCTTATTATGTCCTCTGGATTGTCCCTTCCTCTTTCTATGAATGTGTTAGTCATCCTGACTATCGGGACGTGGGCGTAGCTCTGTCTTCTACCGTTTCCCGTCGACTCCCTCCCCTCCTTCATGGCTCTCAGCCTGTCGTACATGTAGCCTACGAGGTATCCGTCTTTTATGAGGACCTTCCTCTGGGCCGGAACTCCTTCGTCGTCTACGGTAAAGGAGCCGTTGTGACTGGGGAGGGTTGCGTCGTCAACGACGGTGACGAGTTCGCTCGCCACCTTCTCACCCAGCTTTCCCGCGTAAACGGAGAGACCCTTTTGGACGAGGTCCGCTTCGAGTCCGTGTCCGACAGCTTCGTGGATCATCGTCCCTCCAGCCTGAGAGGAGAGGACTACCGTAAAGGTCCCCGCAGGAGCAGACTTTGCGGAGAGCATGAGGATAGCCCTCTCAGCAGCCTTTTGGGCTACCAATTCGGGAGGGACCTCCTCGAACAGCTCGAAGCCCTTCATGCCTCCTACGGATTCGTAGCCCCTTTGCAGGATATTTCCGTCGCTCGCTACCACTTCCACGAAGAAGACTACCCTCTTTTGGGTGTCCTCCGCTGTCTCGCCGAGGTTGTTCACAACGAGTATCTCCCTCGTCCTGTCGGTGAGGACGGAAAGGACCTGCCTTATCCTGTCGCCGTAGCTTCTCGCCTTCTCGTCAGCCCTTTTCAGGATCTCAGCCCTGAACTTGAGGTCTACCGAATCGGGATCCACAACCACAGGTGTCCAGCCTTCGAGGTGTCTCTTCCCTACAGCTACCGGTCCGTGTCCTTCTCCCCTCGCGAGCGTCTTCGCTATCGTGAGGAGGTTTTCAAGGGTTATCTCGGAGGTGTAGCCGTAGTAAGTCTTTCCGTTCTTTATGAGTCTTATGCCAACACCTTCGTCGTAGCCGTGGTTTATCTTCGAGATCTTCCCCTCCTCCATTTCCATCCTCGTCGTCCTCGACCTCTCGTAGAATATCTCCCCGTATTCCCCTCCTTGAGAAAGGAGGTTCGAAAGGATCCTACCCGCGTTGTCCTTTATAAGCTCCTTGGCTTCGGACATCCTCTCCTCCTCCTTCAGAAGTTTAGATCTTTCGGATCAGACTCACCTATGATCTCGAGACCCTTCACGTGCTTCTTCATCCCCTCTAAGATCTCAAGAAGCTCCTCGAACATATCGGGAGGAGTTATTAGGTCAACGACGCCCTCACCCTTTCCTCTCGTCCTCGCGAGGGCTATCCTCCCCGCTCCGTCGAGGAGGGCGTTGAAGAATCCCACCTCACTTACGGGCATCTTTACGGTCAGCACCCTTGCCTTTACCCCTCTCATACCTCACCACCTTGGCGTTGAAGAGTTCCATGAGGGTCAGAACAGACTGGTCGTATCCCTCGGGAGTTTTTTTTTAACAGCCCTGAACTCGACGCCGGGGACGTTATTCATAACCTTCTTTAGCTCTTCTTCTACCGCTTTGTAGGTGTCCTCATCTATCAAAAAGACGGTCTTTCCTTCTTCTTCCTTTTTCTCCGCACCTTCTATGGCTTTCTTCGCTATCGGTGAGACCATGGACATTATCCTCTCCTCCGTGCTTTGTTTTTTCTCCTCCTTCACACCGAAGGCGAGCTTCGAGATGGGAACGATCTCTTTTACTATTAGGCTCTTTACGAGGGCAAGCTCGAAAGCCCTGAGGGGTGGTCTCGACCTTGCCTCCACCTTCCCCCTCGTTATCAGGTTCTCCGCGTAGAGGAGGGCTTCGAGGGGGTATTCGGAAAAACCTTTATAGGCTTCCGCCTCCTCTACGAACCTCTCCGGACTTTTCAGGCTCCTGAAGAGGACCGCGTTCCTCACCTCCTCCTCGAGGGACTCCCAGAACTTGGTCAGGTTGTATCCCTTCTCGTAGAGATCCCTCAGAAAGCTCACCGCCTCGTCCACCTTGGAGTCTAAGATCAGCTTCAGGAAGGACCTCACCTTGTCTTTGCTTATGATCCCGAGGGACTCTTCGACGATCTTCTCGTTCACTTTACCGTCTCCCGCAAGGCTCGCCTGATCGAGAAGCGACGCTGCGTCCCTCATGCAACCCTCCGAAGCGGAAGCTATCATCCTGAGGGCTTTTTCTTCGAACTCTATGTTTTCCCTCTCGCATATCATCTTGAGATACTCGACTATCTTCCCTTCCTGTATTCTGGAGAACATGAGCCTCTGACACCTCGAGAGGATCGTGGGTATTATCTTCTCGTATTCGGTTGTGCAGAGTATAAAGACCGTCCTCGGCGGGGGTTCTTCGAGGGTCTTCAAAAGGGCGTTGAAGGCTTCCTTCGTGAGCATATGGGCTTCGTCTATTATGTAGACCTTATGGGAGCCTTTTATAGGTGTGTAGCTCACCGCCTCCTTCAGCGCCCTTATGTCGTCTATTCCCCTGTTTGAGGCTGCATCCATCTCAACGAGGTCCGGGAAGGAACCCCTGTCTATCTCCTTGCAGTTCTCACACTCACCGCAAGGTTCTCCCTCGGAGGGTCTTAGGCAGTTCAGGGCTTTCGCGAGTATCCTCGCAACCGTTGTCTTTCCTACACCCCTCGGACCGGCGAAGAGGTATGCGTGGGATACCCTTCCCGTTCTTACAGCGTTTTTGAGGACCCTTACGGGGACCTCCTGACCTACTACCTCTCTGAAGAACTTGGGTCTGTATTTCCTCGCGAAGGGTATATACATAGGCATTATTTTACCCCGCACACGGGACGGCGGGCTTACCCTTGCTCCCTTTCGGGCCTGGGGGATTCACCCTGTCCCGTTGCGGGGTTATTATTAATATAACACCCTTGGAGCGTGTGTGATGATAGTCCTTAACCTGAAGGAGATCTTAAGCGGAAACACCAAGTTCCAAGGTAAGTATTCGATACCCCCCGAAGACATAAAGTTCCCTCCCGATATCGGGGAGATAAGGGAACCCGTTGAGGTGTTGGTGGAGATAACGAGGGACGAGAGGGGATACTGTGTCCAGCTCGACATAAAGGGTAAGGTGGAGCTGGAGTGCAGCAGGTGCCTTGAGGTCTTCGAAAAGGATGTCTCCCAGACGAAGAAAAAGCACATAGAACTCTACCCTTCCGAAGAGACGCTTATGCTATCTCCGGAGGACCTCGACGTCACCTTCATGGAGGAGCCGGACATAATAAACCTCGAGGACATAGTTAGGGAGGAGCTGATCTTAGAGATACCCATGAAGCCCCTTTGCAGACCGGACTGTCCGGGTATACCCTCGCCGTATCTTTTCTTCGAAGAACCCGAGCGGGAAGACCCGAGATTTGCTATACTAAAAAACCTGCTCAAAGGAAAGGAGGAAGAGGATGGCGGCTCCTAAGTCGAGGACCTCCAAGTGGAGAAGGGACAGGAGGAGGGCGCAGAACTTCTTCGCCAAGTTCAAGATACCCTCCCTCTCCGAGTGTCCCAACTGCGGTGAGATGATAGTTCCCCACAGGGTCTGTCCTTACTGCGGATACTACAAAGGAAGGGAAGTCCTGAAATTGGACTGATGGAGCGACTCAGCTTCGCCGTAGACTGCATGGGGGGTGATTACGCCCCCCTTGAGATAGTAAGGGGTTGCATCCTTGCAGCTGACGACCTCGGCTACAGGATACTCCTCGTAGGTGACGGGGAGAGGATAGAGAAGATTCTCAAAAAGGCCGGGAGGCTCGGAGATCCCCTCCTCGAGATAGTCCACGCCCCCGAAGTCGTCGGAATGGAGGAACCTCCCTCCGCCGTCCTGAGGAAGAGGAACTCTTCCCTATATGTCGCTGCAAAGCTGGTGAGAGAGGGAAGGGCTGAGGGTCTCGTTTCCGCTGGGAACACGGGAGCTGTTCTCGCCGTCGGGAAGTTCGTAGTCGGAACCGAGGAGGAGGTAGAAAGACCCGCTATAGCGGTAGCCCTCCCGAACCCGAAAGGTTGGACGGTCCTCATAGACGTTGGGGCGAACGTGGATCCGAAGCCGAGGCACCTCCTCCAGTTCGCCGTCATAGGTCACACTTATGCGGAGGAGATACTCGGCATAAAGAACCCGAGGGTTGGGATACTCAGCATAGGCGAGGAGGAGGGGAAGGGCAACGAGCTTGTGAGGGAAACATTCCCCCTCCTGAAACAGACCGGTCTCAACTTCCTCGGGAACGCGGAGGGGAGGGACATATACGCCGGGACCTTTGACGTTATAGTCTGCGACGGCTTCACCGGGAACGTGATCTTGAAGGCGAGCGAGAGCCTCGGTCTCGCCGTAGTCCAGATGTTGAAGGAGGAGGTAAAGAAGAGTCTACTCGCGAAGGTGGGTGCCTTCTTTTTGATGCCCGTTCTCAGGAAGCTCAAGAAGAAGGCTGACTTTGCCGAATACGGGGGGATACCCCTCCTCGGGGCGAAGAAGCCCGTCATAATAACCCACGGGAGGGCTAACGCGAAAGCTATAAGGAACGCTGTGAAGGTGGCTGGCGAGTTCCTAAGCACCGACTTCAACAGGAAGCTTGTAGAAAACATGAGGAGCCTTATGCCGGAGGTGGCGAAGGTCTGATGGGGACGAGGATAGTCGGGACGGGGGTCTACATACCGAAGACGGTCCTTACCAACCACGACCTCGAGAAGATGGTGGACACCTCCGACGAGTGGATAAGGACGAGGACCGGCATAAAGGAGAGGAGGATAGCCAAAGAGGAGTCTGTCCTCGAGATGGCTGTGAAAGCTTCGGAGGAGGCTATAAGAAGCTCAGGAACAAGGGCTGAGGAGATAGATCTTGTGATAGTTGCTACGCTGACACCCGAGAAGAGGTTTCCCTCCACGGGTTGCCTCCTCCAGTCGAGCATAGGGGCTGGAAGGGGCTTCGCCTTCGACATTACCGCAGCCTGCAGCGGTTTCATATACGCCCTCGACGTTGCGGACTCTCTGCTGAAAGTCGGGAGAGCTTCCAAGGTTCTCATAGTCGGTGTGGAGAAGCTCTCCGAAATAGTGGACTGGGAGGACAGAAGCACCTGCGTCCTCTTCGGAGACGGTGCAGGGGCTGTCCTCCTTGAAAGCTCCGATTCGGAGAGCGACCTCCTCGCTTCGAGGATGTATTCGGACGGGAACCTATGGGACCTCCTCTACGCTGAGAGGGACGGCTTCATAAAGATGAGGGGAAGAGAACTTTTCAAGGTCGCGGTAAGGAACATGGAGGAGGTATGCAGGGAGGTATTGGAAGAAGCCGGGGTAGAACCGAAAGAGGTGGACCTCGTGATACCCCATCAGGCTAACGTGAGGATAATAAGGTCTTTGGCGGAGAGGCTCGAAATACCTATGGAGAAGTTCTACGTCAACATAGACAGATACGGGAACACCTCCGCAGCTTCCATACCCATAGCCCTCCACGAAGCTATAAAGGAGGGGAGGCTAAAGAGGGGGGATCTCGTTCTCTTCACTGCTATGGGAGGTGGTCTGACCTGGGGTGCTGTTCTTATGAGGTTCTGAGCTTTCCCCTCAGTATCTTCGGATCGGTGAGGGGCTCCTCACAAGCTCCTCCCCTGCAAAGGTAAAAGGTGGTCCCGTTTTTCGGGGGCATGTCCCTGAGGAAGGGGACCATCCCTTCAGTTTCTTCGTCCTTTATCAGAAAGACACCCTCCGGGAGGAATTCCCTTTGGAGGGAGAGGAGTTCCTCCGTCGCTTCCTCTTTTGACCTTGAGACAGCGACAAGCTCGAAGGTTCCGTTCAGGATGAGGTCGAGGGCTATCATGGAAAAGGTGTGGGCGGAGGGGAGTAGCTTGAGATCTTCTCCGAAAGAGGTGAGGGTCTCCTCAGCCTTCTTTACGAGTTCCTCCCTTCCGGTTAGCCTACCGAGCCTCACGAGGTTGAAAGCCATAACACTGTTTCCCGAAGGGAGGGCGCCGTCGTATATCTCCTTTCTTCTCACGAGGACGACCTCCCCGTAGTCGGGGGTCCTGAAGAAACCTCCCTCCCAGAAGTGCTTTAGGGTGTGTTCAGTAAGCTCCAAGGCTTTCCTCAGGTATTTAGCTTCGAAGGTAGCCATGTAAAGCTCCACAAGACCCCATATCAGGTAGGCGTAGTCCTCCAAGAAACCCTCTATCTCGGCGGACCCATCCTTGTACCTGTGGAGTAGCTTCCCCTCCTTTACCATCGCGGAGAGTATAAAGTCAGCACACCTCTTCGCCGTCCCGACCATATCTTTCCTTCCGAGGGCTACCCCAGCTTTTGAAAAGCCTGCTATCGCGAGTCCGTTCCAGTCGGTCAAGATCTTGTCGTCCTTTAAAGGTCTTTCCCTTTTCTCCCTCGCCTTGAAGAGCTTTTTCCTTATACTTTCGAGCTTCCTTTCGAACTCTTCCGGGCTGTAGCCGAGTTCACGGGCGTACTCTTCGGGCGTTTTCTTCATGTAGAGTAGGTTCCTTCCCGTCTTCTTCTTCGTCGCCTCCTCGAGGTAGTTCCCCTCTTCCTCGAGGGAAAAGACGGTCTTCGCTATCCTGAACTCCTCCTCTGTGAGGAGGTCCCTTACCTCCTCTAAGGTCCAAGTGTAGAACTTTCCCTCCTCACCCTCGCTGTCCGCATCCTCCGCGGAGTAGAAGGCTCCCTCGGGTGAGAGCATGTCCCTCCTTAAATACTCAGCTATCTCCTCAGCTGTCCTTCTGAAGAGGTCCTCTCCTGTTGTCTGGTAGGCTTCAGCGTATGTGAAAAGAAGGAGGGCGTTGTCGTATAGCATCTTTTCAAAGTGGGGCAGCTTCCACTCCCTGTCCGTTGAGTATCTGTGAAAACCGAAGCCTACATGGTCCCATATACCTCCTAACCTCATCCTGATAAGGGTCCTTCTCACTATCTCGAGAGCCTTTTCGTTCTTCGTCCTTCTGTGATACCTCATGAGGAACATGAGGTTGTGGGGTATAGGGAACTTGGGGGCTGTCCCGAAACCCCCGAACTCGCGGTCGAAGCTACCGAAAAGCTCACCGAAGGTCCTGTAAAGAAGCTCAGCACCAAGCTCCTCTTTTGAGGTGCTTTCTTCTTTCAGAAGCTGGACCACCTTCTCCGCGGTTTCGAGGAGTTTATCTCTGTTTTCTTTCCAAGCTCTTGCTATGCCGAGGAGTATATCTTTCAGACCGGGTCTTCCGAGCCTCCCCTCCTTCGGAAAGTAAGTTCCCGCGAAGAAGGGCTTTTTGTCGGGTGTCATTATCACGGTGAGGGGCCAGCCTCCCGAACCCGTCATCATCTGGCAGACGGACATGTAAAGGGAGTCTACGTCCGGTCTTTCCTCCCTGTCCACCTTGATGGGGACGTAGTAGGTGTTCAGGATCTCAGCTATCTCCTCGTCCTCGAAGGACTCCTTCTCCATCACGTGGCACCAGTGGCAGGTGGAGTAGCCTATGGAGAGGAAGATGGGTTTGTCTTCCTTCTTCGCTTTTTCGAAAGCCTCCTCGCACCAAGGGAACCAGTCTACCGGGTTGTAGGCGTGCTGTCTGAGGTAGGGACTCTTTTCCCTTATGAGCCTGTT
>WFYM01000143.1 GCA_015490115.1 Aquificaceae bacterium | reverse complement strand
TCAGGAGCTGGGGGATAAGCAACGACTCGAAGGTAGTTATCTACTACAAGGGGAACAACGTGAACGAGATCCTCGGAGCGGTTTACGCTTACTGGATATTCCACCTCCTCGGTCACGAGAAGGTGGGCATACTCGACGGGGGATGGGTGAGTTGGAGGAAAAAGGGTTTTCCCGTTTCCCATCAGGACCCAGAGGTCAGGGAGGGGAATTTTAAGGCAAGATACAACCCTTACAAGGAGATAGACTGGAGGTATCTGAAGGAGAACATAGGGAAAAAGCCGATACTCGACGGGAGACCCGTTACCCACTACTTCGGTATAAAGAAGTTCCCAGCAGCTAAAAAATACGGACATGTTCCCTGTTCCGTAGTTCTCCCTTGGGAATGGTTCGTGAAGAGGGACGAAGAAACCGGGAAGCTGTTCATAGAGTTCCCCGAATACGTGGACGACTTCCTCAGGAACCAAGGTATAGGTAAGGAGGAGGAGGTTCTCCTCTTTTGCTTCGGGGGGACGGGTTCCGCCTTCCTCTACATGGTGATGGACATACTCGGATACAAGGGTATGAGGGTATACGACGCCTCGAAGAGGGAGTGGGAGGTCTTAGATCTTCCGCTGAACCGCTACGTTTGGGAGACCTTCAAGGACTGCAAACTCCCCTGAGGTAGAACCTGCCCTTTACAGGGTCGAACCTGAGGTGGTCGGGTAGGAACACGAGCTTCCTCTCGAGTGTGTGGACGTCGACCTTTGGAAACTCGCTCTTTAGCCTCTCGAGTTCCAACTCCCACCTTTTGTTGAAGGCTTCCCTCACCCTTTCTATGAATGGTGCTATCTCGTTCTTCCACAGAAAGGCTATCGGGTTCTCCCAGTCCCTCCTGCACACCTCAGCGTCTTCGAAGAAGGTGAGCCTGCACATAGAGGGTCTCGCGGAGTATACCTTGCACTCACCCTCCTCAGTGCTGAGGAAGGGACACGGGACCTCGTTCATCCCGAGACCGCATATGAGACCGAGCTTTTCTGTGTTTAGCTCCTCCTCGTTTAAGGGACTTTCCGGATCGTAGCCCGCCCTTTTTGCCTCCTCCTTATAGAGCCTTTTGTATCTCACGAGGTCTTTATGGATCCTCCTCCTTTCCTTCGCTGGGAGGGAGTTAAGGACGAGAAGGAGATGGAAGGCTTCGACGAGCTTCACCCAAAGGGGAACACCGAAACAACAGTAAACGCACCCCTTTTTGCAGGCTACCCGAAGGTCCTTAGTGACCTCCTTGAGGGTCAGGTCTAACCTGCGTGACCTCTCTAAGGCGTAGGCTTCAGGGGTCAGGAGCTTCCCTCCTTCTTCTTCTCCATCATGCCCCCGCAGGTCCCCTGACCAGCACAGGTCATCTCCTTAGGCTTTTTCTTCTTATCCTTTTTTTCCTTCTCCTCCTTCGTCTGAGGAGCTTTCTTCATGCCCGCGCAGGTCGCCTCTCCGCCGGGGGAGGAGGCTACAGCTTCTGAACTAAGTCCGAAGATAACGGCTGATCCGAGAAGGCTCAGGATCTTCCTCTTTTTGTCCATGGCTCCACCTCCTGACCCTATTTTAAAATAAATGAAGCTTCCGGAGGGTGTAGGACTCGGACTCAGATACTCCTTCGCGGAAGAGGTCCCGAAAAAAGAGGAGGGACCGGACTGGTTCGAGATAGCACCTGAGAACTGGATGGGGAGGGGAGGCTTCTTCAGGAAGACCCTCGAAAGGGTGAGGGAGAGGTTTCCCGTAGTCTGCCACGGTCTTTCCCTCTCAATAGGATCACCCGACCCTTTGGATACGGATTTTTTGAGGAAGGTAAAAGCTTTCATGGAGGAGTTCGAGATCGAGGTCTACTCGGAACACCTCAGCTTCTCCTCCTTTAAAGGTGACCACCTCTACGACCTTCTCCCCATACCCTTCACGGAGGAGATGGTCCTCCACGTCTCTAAAAGGGTCGAGCAGGTTCAGGAGATCCTCGGGAGACCCCTCATCTTGGAGAACGTGACCTACTACTGGAGGATGCCGGGGGAGATGGAGGAGTGGGAGTTTATAAACGCTGTCCTCGAAGAGAGCGGAGCTTACCTCCTCCTCGACGTCAACAACGTATACGTAAACTCGGTAAACCACAGCTACGATCCTTACGAGTTCCTGAAGAGGATCGACCTCTCGAAAGTAGCCTACATACACGTCGCAGGTCACGAGAGGGCGGAGAGGATACTCATCGACACCCACGGGACGAACGTGAAGGAGGAGGTATTGAAGCTCCTAAGATACGTCCTCGAAAAAACGGGACCTCTCCCCGTCCTCATAGAGAGGGACAACAACATACCGAGCTACGAGGAGCTTCTCGAGGAGGTGGAAAATGTCAGAAGAGTTTGGTCACATGGAAAGGATCTTTAAGGTGGCGAAGGGGGAGATGGAGACCGAGGACCCGAGGATGTCCGTCTACAGAACTTTGGTATTCAACAGGTTCTACGACACTATAAAGACCTCCTTTCCTGCCTTTTCCGAGACGGTCGGAGATAAGGTCTTGGGGGAGCTTGTGAGGGAGTTTATAAAGGAAAAGCACAGATCCCCACTTCTCCTCGACGTCTCCAAGGAATTTTACGACTTCTTCAGGAGGTCATCCGATCCTGTAAAGGAGGAGTTCCCCTTCCTCGAAGAGCTT
This sequence comes from Aquificaceae bacterium, assembly GCA_015490115.1. GTDB lineage: Bacteria > Aquificota > Aquificia > Aquificales > Aquificaceae > Hydrogenivirga. The sequence goes on along the minus strand of WFYM01000143.1, from coordinate 637 downwards.
CTTTTCCTTGAACTCGTGAAGCTCGAACTCTTCACCTCACCGGAAGAACCCGAAAGCCGGAGTGGTTTTAGCTGGGAAGGAAGCTATACCCTCTCCCCTACCGCAAAGCTCCTAAAATTCCGCTTCCCCGTTCACAAGGAGCTAAGCCCTGAGGAAATAGTGCGAAATATAGGCTCCTACCACCTTCTCCTCTATAGAGATCCAGAGGAGGACTCGGTAAAGGAGGTGGAGCTGACGGACTTCGTTTACGGGTTCCTCGAATCCGTCCTCTTTAAGGGCTTCACACCTTGGGAGTCCTTAGATCTTAAGGGGACGGGACTCAAGAGGGAGGATATAGCCCCCTACCTCGAGAGGTTCATGGAGGAGCTTCTCAGACTCGGAGTGATCAGGAATACCTCTGGTCGCTCCTTACCTTGACTATGGTCTTTACGTTTCCCCTCGGGTTGAAGTCGCCGATGACTTCTAAGAATCTGGGCTTTAGGAGGTTGTAAAGGGCTGTGTATATTTCGTTGGTCGCCTGCTCGTGGGATATGTATCTGTTCCTGAACTTGTTGAGCCAGAGCTTCAGGGATTTTAGCTCGACTATATACCTGTCCGGTATATACCTTATCCTTATAGTCGCGTAGTCGGGGTAGCC
>WFYM01000142.1 GCA_015490115.1 Aquificaceae bacterium | reverse complement strand
CTCCTCGATGGGACTCACACCGTCGCTCCAGTCCGTGTGCATGTGAAAGTCTCCTTTTATGTCCTTCAGCTCCACGAGCTTAGGCACTTTACCCTCCATAGCTAATTCTATCTCTCCCCAGTTCTCCCTTATCTCGGGGGGTATCCACTCCATACCGACGAGCCTGTATACCTCCTCCTCCGTCTCACCCCCTATCCTCTCCTCCGTGTCAGCCCTGAAGACGCCGTATTCGTTCACCTTCAGACCCTTTTCTTTTGCAATGTCTCTTAGCCTCACGTTGTGTTCCTTCGATCCAGTAAAGTACTGAAGTGCTGCTCCCCAGCTCTCAGGTGGGACTGTCCTGAGGTCCACCTGCCTCCCGTTCCTGAGGACGACGCTCGACTTCGTCTCCCCTTTCGCGAGGACCCTTTCCACCTCGGGGTAATTCACGAACCTCTCGTGTATCTCCCTCCAGTTTCTTTTCTCCGCCGAGACGAGGATGTCTATGTCCCCTATGGTTTCTTTCCTTCTCCTCAAGCTCCCCGCCACCGATATCTCCTTCACAACGGGCTTCATGTATTCCACTATCTCCTTTGCTATCGTGTAAGCTTCAACGAGGGGTATCCTCTCTTTTGTGGACCTCCAAAGTTCGAGACCCTTGAGGATATTCTGAACTTTCTTCGGTCCGAAGCCGGGAAGCCTCGCCAAAGAGCCGTCCTTCAAAACCTTCATAAAGTCCTCTTTAGTCCTCACTCTGAGCTTGTCGTAAGCTGCCCTTAAGGTCTTGGGACCTATCCCGGGAACGTCCATGAGTTCGAGGAGATCTTCGGGAACCCTCTTCCTGAGGTCCTCGTATTTCTTTACAGTCCCGGTCCTCAGAAACTCCTCTATCTTCTGAGCCATGGAGGGTCCTATGCCGGGAAGCTCGGAGAGCTTTCCGCTCCTCCAGACCTCCTCTATGTCCTCCTGTATGCCCGAGAGAAGCTCCCCGGCTCTTCTGTAGGAGTTCACCCTGTAGACGTTGTCCCCGAGGAACTCGAGTATATCCGCTATCTTCTCGAAGATCTCTGCAATCTTCTTGTTCTTGCTCGTCATTTTCACTTAAAATTAATAAACCTGAACGGCGATGTCCAGAAGGCTGTCCACTTTTTCGCTCCTTGAACTCTACAAGGAGACTTTAATAGCCAGTACCGACTGCATGAGGAACATCCTAAAGAAACTACTTTTCCTCCACGAGAGGTCCAACAGGGAGCTTTGCCTTTTACTCCTCGACGTTGACAACCTAAGGACCATAAACAGACGCTACGGCTACTCAACCGGAACGGACATACTCCTCAGCGTTGCGGATGTCCTCAGCACTTCCTTAAGAAGGAGCGATGTCGCAGGGAAGTATAAGGGAAGCTCGTTCCTGATAATACTTCCGAAAACGGATATAACGGGAGCGGGTCAGGTGGTGAAAAAGCTAAGGAAAAAGCTCTCGGAGATAGAGGTGAGGGGCGTAAAGCCGAGCTTCACTATAGGTGCTGTTAGCTTCCCGAGGAACGGTCTTACAGCGGATCAACTGCTCACAAAACTTGAAGAAATAGTAGCTGAGACTAAAAGGAAAGCTCCCGGAACAGCTGTTTTCGCACCTCCCGCTAACGTAAAACCGGAAACCGTTACACCCACGGAACTTCTCGATGCTTTCTCCGAAGACAGGGTGTTACCTGCCTTTCAACCTGTTGTGAACTTAAAAACCGGTGAAGTCTTCGGCTACGAGGTCCTCATGAGGATAAAAAGGAAGGACGGTGTAGTCGTTCCCGCAGGGGAGTTCATAAATCTCCTCGAAAGGACCTCGAAGATCCTCATGTTCGAAGAGAGGATGATAGAGAAAGCTCTTGAGGTGAAGGTAAGGAAGAACCTCAAAGGAAAACTCTTCATAAACCTGCCCGCTTTAATATACCAGTTTCTTTCGAAGAGCGACGTCAGGATAGGAGATGTGTATACTATGGTGGTAGACTCGGGAGTTTGTCCCCACGATATTGTCTTCGAGATAACTGAGAAGGAAGCTATTGCGGATGTTGACAAACTTTCTGAACTTACGGAGCTTTTGAAGTCCCTCGGTTTTGGTATAGCTCTCGACGACTTCGGAGTCGAGAACTCTTCCATAGAAAAGCTCCTAAAGATAGACCCTGATTTTGTGAAGCTAAGTAGCTTTTTCCTGAAAGAGGCAAGACCCATAACGAGGTGGATAGTCCAAAGCTTAAAGAGGGCTGGGTATACGGTTATAATCGAGAACGTGGAGACGGAAGAGGAACTTAACTTTGTGAAGACGCTGAAGGTGGATCTCGTTCAAGGTTTCAAGATAGGAGAGCCGAAGGTCGTGGAGGTATGATATGGAAGCGGACCTCGTCATAATAGGAGCGGGAAGCGGCGGATACGAAGCGGGGATATACGCCTACAGGAGGGGGCTGAGGACGGTTCTCGTCGAGCTTTCTCCCGAAACCGTCGGAGGAAACTGTCTCAACAAGGGATGCATCCCCTCAAAATACATGCGTTACGGAGCTTACCTCATAGACAGGTTCGAGGTTATGGAGAGATACGGTATCTTGCCGAAGGGTTTCGAGATAGACTACAAAAAGCTCTCGAAGGGAAGGGAGGAGGTGGTAGTTACCATAAGGGAAAACTTTAAGAAGTTCGCAAAGCAGATAAACCTGCCGATAATATACGGGAGGGGTGTCATCAAAGACCCGAACACGGTATTCGTAGAGGGTCCGGAAGAAAAGATAAGGACGAAGTTCATACTGATAGCCACGGGTTCGAGACCTTCAGCCCTCGGAGAACTCGTTCCCGACGGGAAGAACGTATTTGACACGGACCAGATATGGGACCTCGAAGAACTCCCGAGGAGGGTCCTCATAGTGGGGGGAGGTCCCGTAGGAGTTGAGTTTGCTTACATCTTCAAAAAATACGGCTCCGAGGTGACCCTCGTCGAGATAAAGAGGAGGGTCCTTCCCTCCGACGACATACCCGAGGACTCGGCGAGGTATTTGGGAAGGAAGCTCCGTCAGATAGGGGTGGACCTGAGGACGAAGACGACCGTAAAATCTTGGGAGAGGACCTCGGAGGGTCTTAAAGTCTACCTCTCGGACGGAACAACGGTGACCGTTGATCTCATACTCCTCGCCGTCGGGAGAAGACCAAACACCGAAGGGATAGGTCTCGAAGAGGTGGGTGTCGAGAAGGACGAGAGGGGTTTTATCAAAGTCGACGAGTTTTCAAGGACTTCTGTTCCCAACATCTACGCCTGTGGGGATGTGACCTCACCCCTCATGCTCGCCCACAAAGCCATGTATGAAGGGAAGATAGCGGTAAACCACATGTTGGGTAACGAAGACTGGAGGAGGGACGAGAGGATAGTCCCGAAGATCATATACTCAGCCTTCGAAGTTGCGAGCGTGGGTCTCACAGAAGAACAGGCGGAGGAAGAGG
>WFYM01000141.1 GCA_015490115.1 Aquificaceae bacterium | reverse complement strand
GGATATAGTGAGGGAGATAGTGGAGGGTTGGGAGAAACCCCTACTCATAGACGCGGACGGTCTCAACAATTTGGCAGATCTCGGTCCCGAAGTTTTGAAGAGGAGGAAAGCTCCGACGGTCCTCACACCCCACATAGGTGAGTTCTCGAGGCTCACGGGTATACCCTCCGAAGATATAGCTCCGAAACAGATAGATCTGGCTGCCGAGTTCGCATCCGAGTGGGGGTGCTATTTGGTTCTCAAAGGGGCAAGGACGGTGATAGGGACGCCCGAGGGTAGGGTTTGGGTGTCGACGAGGGGAACACCAGCTATGGCGAAGGGAGGTGTCGGGGACGTCCTCTCCGGAGTCCTCGGCGCCCTTATAGGGAAGGGTATAAAGATAGAAGAAGCTCTAAAGCTCGGCGTCTTCCTCCACGGTGTTGCCGGTGAGCTTGCGGAGAAAGAGAGCCACAGGGAGAGCCTGAAGGCTACAGAACTCATAGAGTCCATCCCCCGAGCTTACAGGTATGTTGAAAAATTCTCGGGAGGTGACGATACTATTAAATGATGATAGACAGGGTAAGCTTGAACAGGCTCATAGATCAGGTCCTCGAGACCGAGAGGAAGGTGAGAAAGAAGGAGGTGGCAGAGGTAGGTGAGGTGAGGAGGGAGGAGAGCGTCGTTGAGATCTCTCCTGAGGTGAGGAAGGCTCTTGGGTCCGACCTCGAGGACGTCTCCAAGAAGGTTCAGAGGATAAAGGAGGAGATAGCGAAGGGAGTCTACGAGGTGAACGCGGAGAAGATAATAGAGGGCTTTAAAAAGTTCTTCTACTAAATAGACTCGAGGAGCATCCTCGTGTAGTCCTCCTTTGGGGAGTCGAAAACTTCAAAGACGCTCCCCTCTTCAATTACCCTCCCCTCCTTAAGGACCAATACCCTGTCTCCGACTTCCGCAACAACGCCGAAGTCGTGGGTCACTATTATCAGGGACCTTCCCTCCTCCTTCATACTCCTGAAGAGGTGTAAGATCCTCTTCTGGACCGAGACGTCGAGGGCTGTCGTCGGCTCGTCAGCGAGTAGAACCTTAGGACCGCAGATTATAGCTGAAGCTATGCAGACCCTCTGTTTTAGACCCCCCGAGAGCTGGTGGGGGTACATACGCGCCTTCGTTTCGGGATCGGGTATGCCGGCCCTCCTCATCGACTCAACCACCTTTCTTGACACCACCTCCTTAATAGCCTTTTCGTGGGCTGTGTAGGTCTCCCCTATCTGGACACCTACGGTAAAGAGGGGATCGAGGTAAGAGGAGGGTTCCTGAAAGACCATGGCTATTTCTTTTCCTCTTATTTTCCTCAGCTCCTCCTCTTCAAGGGAGAGGAGGTCCCTTCCCATGAAAAGGACCTCACCCTCCACCTTCGCTCCCTTCGAGAGAAGACCCATTATGGCGTTCAGTATAGAGGTCTTCCCCGAACCAGACTCCCCGACTATGCAGAGGATCTCCCCCTCCCCGAGGGAAAAGCTGACCTCTTTCAGAGCTTGGAAGTCTCCGTACCAGAGATTCAGGTTCTTAACTTCGAGGAGGGTCATGGGAGCATTCTCTCGAGGGCTTCCTTTAACCTGTCGTAGGTGGAGAAGAGGTCTTCGGGGATCACTTTCGTCTTTCCTATCACGGGCATGAAGTTGGTGTCGCCGTTCCACCTCGGGACAACGTGCATGTGTATGTGGGTCTCGAGACCCGCTCCTGCAGGTCTTCCTATGTTGTAACCTATGTTGAAACCGTGGGGACTGAAGACCTCTTTTAAGGCTCTAAGGGAGAGTCTCAGGAGGCTGTCCATCTCGAGGACCGTTTCCCTGTCGAGGTCCTCGTAAGAGCCTGTATGCGTAATCGGGACTATCATAAGGTGTCCGGAGTTATAGGGATACTTGTTGAGGATTATGAAGCTCCTTTTTTCTACGTGAAGGACAAGAAACTCCCTCCACCTCTCCCTCGGTTGGGAGACAGCTTCACACAGGAAACAGCCCTCCCTCTCGTCCACCGACTCTACGTACTTCCTCCTCCAAGGCGCCCAGAGTATCCTCATCCCTCTCTCGTTAGCCTCTTTATGGCTCCCTCCACCATGTCCTCCGTGGGGAGGGACTCGTGCCTCTCTAACTCCATAGTGTCCCTGAAGTGAGGATGGAGGGGAAGTTGAAGAGTCCGAAGTCTTCAAAAGAGGTGTTCTTCGTGACGTCGAGAAAGAAGAAGTTGACCTTACCCTTTAGCTCCTTAACGTATCTCCCGAAGAGTTTTTTTATGTCTTCGTTCTTCGGGTTGTCTGGTGAGGTGAAGACTACGACCGAAGGCGTTTCCGAGTTCATAACCTTCTCGTAGAAGTCCCTGTCCGTTACCTCCTCGAACCCCTCGAGCATATCAGATCTCCGTGTCTATGTCCTCGTCGTCCATCTCAACGTTCGGGTAGTTTGAGATCACCCCCTTCAAGCTGAGGGCGGTTTCCTTCAGCTGCTTCAGATACCTAAGAATCTCGTCGTAGACGGACATCATGGTCCTCAGCTTCATATACTCCTCGTGGGAGAGCTTCTTTGTCTTGGAGATCTTCTTGAGGGCTACTTTGGCGAGGGTAGCCTTTCCGAACTTCTCCTGCCACTCACCCCAAAACTCGGGGGTGTTCAGGGGCTTTTTGACCAAGAAGTATTCGAGCTGGGTCATCTCCTCAAGGAGGTGGATATCGAGGGAGTTGTTCTTCATCTTGGCTTCCTCCACTTTAAATTATATTCCCCGATCGGGGTGTTTGTCCTCTGAGTTCCGTCAGCTTACCGCAAGGGTCTTCGCTCCTCATGAGCGCTGTCCCAACAAGGACCGCGTCCACACCTGCGGATATGAACTCCTCGACCTGCTCCCTACTCTCCACACCGCTCTCCCCGACTACAAAGGGAACTCCGAGATCCTTCAGCTTCGGGGCGAGGTGAAGGACACGGCCCGTGTCCACCTCCAAAGTTTCGAGATCCCTGCTGTTTATCCCGATCACTTCAGCACCGGCTTCAACAGCCCTTAAAGCTTCTTCGTAAGAGAAGACCTCTACGAGGGGCTTCATGCCGAGTTCTTCAGAAAGAGCTATAAGGTCTTTCAATTTTTTATCTTCGAGGATCCTCACTATGAGAAGGACCGAATCCGCTCCGGAAGCCCTCGCTTCGAGTATATGGACCCCGTCTATTATAAAGTCCTTCCTGAGGACGGGTAGGCTAACTGAAAGGGAGACCCTCTCTAAGTCTCTTAAGGAGCCTTCGAAGAATACCTCCTCGGTAAGCACAGAGACGGCAACAGCCCCGCACCTTTCGTAGATCTTAGCCTGCTCTACCGGGTCCACCTCCCTTATCTTCCCAGCGGAGGGGGAAGCCCTCTTTACCTCAGCTATTATCCGGGGCTGAGGCTTCCCAGTTATTGAGAGGAAGTCCCTCGGAGGTCTCGCCCCTTCGATCTTCTCCTCCAAGGTTCTTACATAGCCGGGATCCTTCCTTAAGCTCCTCCTCTTTTCTTTCAGGACCTTCTCCAGAAAACCGCCCATCTTAAAAGTTTACTAAAAGTGGGTGTAACCTCCCTCTACCTTCTTCCCGTCTACGAAAACACCTTCACCTTCTGCGACCGAGCCTATCGGCGTCATGTCCATGAAGGGGTTCCAGTTGGTTTCTTTTTGGGTAAAGAGGAGCTGGTAGTCCTCTCCTCCGAAGAGGGCGTATTCTACAGGGTCCTTTCCGTGCCTTTTGCAAAACTCTGCGAGTTCTTTAGATACGGGTATCTTCTTTGTGTCTATCTCAACCTT
>WFYM01000140.1 GCA_015490115.1 Aquificaceae bacterium | reverse complement strand
TTCGTCCTCATGAACACCCCCGAAGACTTCCTCTCGAGGATCCCCCACATGGCTGAGATGAGACCCGAAGACAGGTGGATACTCACAAAATTGAACGAGACCGCGGAGGAGGTCAGCAGATCCCTCGAAGCTTACGACTTCTCAAAGGCAGCCCACGCCGTATACGAGTTCTTCTGGACGGACTTTTGCGACTGGTTCATAGAGATGTCCAAGGAGAGGATATACAAGAAAGCTGAAACAGAAGAGGAAAAGGATAAAGTAGAGGCGGAGAGGACGACAGCCCTCTATACGTTACACTACGTTCTTGAGAAAGCCTTAAGGATCCTCCACCCCTTCATGCCCTTCATAACCGAAGAGATATGGCACAGGCTCCCCGCGAGCGACGGGGAGAGCATATCTTTAAAGGAGTTTCCAGAAAAGAGGCAAGAAGAAATCTTCCCCGAGGACAAGAGGAAGGTCGAGAGACTAAAAGAAATAATAACAGCCATAAGATCCTTGAGGTCCGACCTCCAGATAGAACCCTCGAAAAGGCTGAAAGCCTATTTCAAAACCGAGGGAGAAGACTCAAGGAGTATAGTTGAGGAGTTCAAACACCACATTTTAAGCCTTGCGAGGCTGGATAGCTTCGAAGAGGTAGAGGAGAAGCCGACGGGAACCGTCGCCACCTTCTCGGGGGACGTTGAGATATTCCTCTCGGTTGAAGGGGAAGTAGATCTGGAAAAGCTAAAGGTAAGCTACACAAAGAGAAGGGAGAAGGTCCTTTCAGAACTCGAGAGGGTAAACAAAAAGCTCTCCAACGAGAACTTCCTAAAAAAGGCTCCTGAAGAGGTGGTCGAAAGGGAGAGGAGGATAAAGAGGGAACTCGAGGAAGAGCTTGAGAAGATCGAGAGGATCCTGAAGGCTATAGGGGGTTAATATGAAGGTTTTGCTCTTCGACAGGAACATGATAACTTCTTCAAAGATAGCGTCTACGCTGAAGTCCGCGGGCTTTGAGGTGGTTGTAGGAAAGGAATTCCAAGAAGTCAAGGTAGCCCTCGTGAACTTGGAGTCTCCCGGAGGTGAGGAGTTCCTCAAGGAGATCAAGGAAAACCACCCCGAGATAAAGGTTGTAGCCTACTGCGGTCACAAGAACACCCAAATGCAGAAGAGGGCAAAGGACCTCGGGGCTGACATGGTGGTTCCAAACTCAAAAGCTGTTTTGGATCCGGTTAGCCTTGTAAAAGAGGTCCTCTAAAGGCTCTTTACGAACTCTTCGAACTCCTCCCTCGAGATCTTAGCCCTGTATCCGTGTCCGGGGAGGACCCACTCGAAGCTGAACTCGAGGAGCCTTTTCATTGACCTCTTTAACTCCTCCCAAGAATACCAGCAGTAGTCTCTAAAAGCTACCTAAGGATCCCCTCCTCCTGCTGTAGGCGAAATGATCTCCCGTGAAGAGGAATTTCTCCCTGTAGAGTAAGACCATGTGACCCTTCGTGTGTCCGGGGGTTGGTATGATTAAGAGATCCTCGTCCAAAGGAACGGGGTCGGTCCCCTCCACCTTTATCTCAGCATCGGGGACCGCGCGGGAGTCCTCCTTGTGTATTATCCTCTTGGCACCGAAGGTCTTTGCATACTTTCCCGAGTCCGCAGCGTCGTCCTCATTCAATTCTGAGGGGAAAGGTCCTGTGGATGTCCCTTGGAACCTCTACAGAGACGGTCCCTATCGCGGAGACGGGGCAGGAGACGAGGGCTTGGAAGGCTTTTAGAAACTCCGTCTTTGTCTCGGGCTGTCTGAAAACGACCGCGGTCTCCCTCCCGTCCCCGAAGACCTCAGGGGCTATCTCCCTGCAGACAGAACAGTCTATGCAGGAGGAGTCTATGAAGAACTCACCTTCCGCGTTTTCGGGCAATCTTTTTTTCAAGTCCGCCATAACTTTTAAAGCTATACTTGATCCCATGAGGACAATTGACGTGAGCCACAAATTCGAGACCCTGAGGACCTCAAAGGCTTACGGCAGGATAAGGCTAAGACCAGAAACCGTAAAGCTCATAAAAGAAAAGAAACTCCCGAAAGGTGACCTCGTGGAAGCTACCAAGCTGACGGGCATATTCGGAGCCAAGAGGACGGGAGAGATACTCCCCTTTTGCCACCCTATACCCTTGGACTTCGTGAGCGTGGAGGCAAAGATAAACGAGGACTCGGTGGAGGTCTTCTCGGAAGTAAGGGGTATAGCGAGGACGGGATACGAGATGGAGGCTCTGACGGCGGTTGTTTTAGCCCTCCTCAACGTCTACGACATGTGCAAAGGACTGGACGACGCCATGGTGATAGAAGAAGTAAAGCTTATAGAAAAGACGGGCGGAAAGTCAGACTGGGGAGGTGACCTAAAGGGTGTTAAGGTGAGGGTCCTCTCACCCAGCGAGGACCTGAAGAGGATAGCCCTCCAGCAGCTGAAAAAACTCGGGGCGGAGGAGGGAACGGACGCAGAGATCCTCGTCCTCATAGGTGAGGAGATGGAACTCAAGGAGAGGATCCTCTCTTTGGAGAGGATTGTGACTCTTTACGACTTCAGGAGGGACCCCTCCGGTGTTTCTTCGGAGATAAAGGTGGGAAGGGACGAGAAGGGGACCGTAGTCGTTATCATACCGCCAGAAGAGGATAAGGTAAAGTTCTTCTTCGATACCTTCGGAGGGCTTTTGAGGAGTCTGGTGTGAGGTTCGTCCTCTGCATAACGGGAGCGAGCGGAGTAATTTACGGCTACAGGACACTTGAGGTCCTCTCAAAGGAACACGAGGTTCACCTGATCGTCTCCGAATCGGGAAACACGGTTCTCAAGGAGGAGATGGGGATAACCTCGGAAGACCTCAAAAGGAGTTTCCCTAAAGTTGCGGTCCACAACCCCAAAGACATGACCTCTCCCCTCGCGAGCGGTTCGAGGCTAAGATCTTTTGACTCCGTTCTCGTTATCCCCTGCTCCACAAGCACCTTAGGGAACATAGCAAACGGTATAAACCAAAACTTAATCCACAGAGTCTGCGAAGTAGCCCTCAAGGAGAGGGTAAGACTCATACTCCTCATAAGGGAGATGCCCTACTCCAAGGTCCACATAGAGAACATGCTCAAAGTAACAGAGGCGGGAGCGATCGTCGTCCCGGCGAGTCCGGGGTTTTACCACCGCCCGAAAAAGATGGAGGACCTCATAGACTTCGTAGTCGGGAAGGTCCTCGACCTCGCGGGTGTCCCCCACAGCCTCTTCAGAAGGTGGAGGGAGTAAAATAGAGGCGTGGAGAGGGTCCTCATAGTCGGGACGGGCTTTATGGGAGGTTCTCTCGCCTTAGCCCTGAGGAGGTCAGGCTTCAAAGGGGAGATCTACGGAATCGATATAAACCCCGAAGCCCTGAAAAAGGCAAAAGAACTCGGAGTTATAGAGGAGGGCTTTACAGAATACGGACCCGTAAAGGAAGTAGCTCCCGACACGGTCGTCATAGCGACTCCCGTGAGGACCTTCACCGATATAGCGAGGAACTTAAAAGGGGTAATCTCTGAGGATACGGTCATTACCGATCTCGGAAGCGTAAAAGGTATGCTCGTCTTCAAACTCGAGGAAATACTCGGAACTAAATTCGTGGGTGGTCATCCAATAGCGGGAACAGAAAAGTCGGGCGTCGAGAACAGCCTCCCGGATCTTTTCGAGGGGAAAAAGACCATAATCACACCGACCGAAAGGACCGACAAGGAAGCCCTCAAGAAAGTGGTGGAGATGTGGGAAACCCTCGGGAGCGAGGTAGAGTTCATGGACCCCTTTCTCCACGACAGGGTCTTCGGTGCTGTCTCCCACCTTCCCCACGCTGTCGCCTTCGCTCTAATAGACGCAATAGAGAGGCTCTCCGAGGAGGTGGACCTCTTCAGATACCCCGGAGGAGGTTTTAAGGACTTCACGAGGATAGCTGCGAGCGACCCGGTTATGTGGAGGGACATATTCCTAGAAAACAAAGAGAACGTTATAAGGTCTATAGACGTCTACGTGGAGTCCCTGAAAAAGCTGAAGAGCTTGATGGAAGAAGGGAAGGAAGAAGATCTTACCCGCTTCCTCGAAAACGTGAGGGTAAGGAGGATGAACCTAAGATGAGGATAGAGG
>WFYM01000139.1 GCA_015490115.1 Aquificaceae bacterium | reverse complement strand
TCCGCCCTCATTATCTCTATAAGCTCCCTGACACCCATACCGAAATATTAATCTACCCTATCGAACCTGTGGTGACAATAAGGACAGACCCTCGCCCTCCTGTGGATCTCCTCGTAGCACATGGGACACCTTTTTCTTCCTTTGAGGAGGAGAAGCAGGTTCAAGTTGAAGATGTATTTCACCATGAGGACACCTATGAAGACGGAGAGGACAACTACCCAAGCTTTGAGGGCGACCGCGGGGTCTTGGTTCTTCACCCAGAAGTAGGTAGCTCCCACCGAGGAAACCCAAAAGGATATCCTCCTGTCTAAGAAGACGCTCGCTATTATGAAGATCACGGCGACCCAGAGGAAGAACTGGACTATAGGTTCGTTTATGAGCTTTAAAAGGTTGCTCAGGACCTCCACCCTAATATCTTACAGCGACGAAGGCTCTGAGGAGGGTGTGGAGGAGCCTCGCGACGAGGGTCGAGAAAAGGAAAAAAAGCAGTCCCCTCTCCCCGTAAGTTTTCGCAATGATGAGCATAACCAAAGAGAGGAAGAGGAACCTAACCCAAAAGGAAAAGAGTATGCTCCTCTTTGGGAATCTCACAGCCTGCTGGTATATGTGTTCGTTGTATAGTATGCCCGAAAGGAAGCCAGCAAGGACGGGTAAGAAGCTTTCCACTTTATATAATTTTATCCGTATGGCTAACCTGCTCACGCTCTTTAGGTTGTTTGTGACGTTCCCGACGGTCGTTGCCATCTTGAAAGGTGAGATGAAGCTGGCACTTCTTTTAGCCTTACTCGGAGCTGTTTCGGACGTTGCGGACGGCTTTTTGGCGAGGAGGAACGGAAATGTAAACGGTCTCGGAAAACTCCTCGATCCTTTCGCGGATAAGGTCTTTTCCCTTTCGGCTCTTGTTGCCCTCTCCAGCACGGGTGCGGTCTCCGCCCTTCCCGTTGTCCTCTTGCTCTTCAGGGATCTCAGCGTGTCCTTCTTGAGGACGCTCGCAGCCCTTCAAGGTTTAGTTCTGGAGGCTTCCCTCCTCGGGAAGGTGAAAACCTTCCTTGTCTTTACCTCGATAGTTGTCCTTATAGGGGGCTTTAGGGAAGGGGAGCTTGTCCTCTGGGGAGGAGTCCTCGTTTCTTACGTCTCCGTCTACGACTACGTCAGGAGTTATCTTAGGGAGTCTTCGGGACTAAATTATCCCTGATGGTATGCGAGAGGTGCAAAGGGACAGGTTTTCTGACGAGGGAGGACGGGAAGGTCGACCTTTGCGATTGCAGGTTTTCGGAGGAGGACGTAAACAGGGTCCTCGGCATACCTAAGAGGTTCTGGGATAAGGAGCTTGAGAACTACATACCTGAGACGGACGAGGAGAAGAACGCCCTCTTTCAAGCCAAGGCTTTCGCGGAGACCTTCGGTGAGGAGGAGGGTGAGGGTATAACCTTTTGGGGTCCTCCCGGAGTCGGGAAGACGCACCTTGCGGTTGGGATACTGAAAAAGGTCTACAGGGAAAAGGGTGTCAGAGGCTTCTTCTTCGACACGAAGGATCTCATATACAGGCTCAAACTCCTCATGGAAGAGGGGAGGACGACGAGGGCGATAAGGAAGATACTCGACGCACCCCTTTTGGTCCTCGACGACCTTGGGAGCGAGCGCCTCTCCGACTGGCAGAGGGAGATCATATCCTACATAATCTCTTACCGTTACAACAACCTAAAAAGCACGATAATAACCACCAACTTCCCCTTAGAAGGTGAAAAGAAAGGTGTTAAGCTCTCCGAGAGGATAGATCCGGGGACGGTTTCGAGGATTTACGAGATGGGGAGGGTCATATACGTAGGTGGGAAGGACAGGAGAAGGTCCGGTGGGTTAAAATTGTGGGATGAGAGAGGTAGAAAGGGTAGTTAGAAGGCACTTAAGACAAGGCTACGAGTTCGAAGTTTACCTTCAAAGGTCAAAAAAGACGAAGGTGGAGGTGTCAGGAGGGGAGGTGGAGAACCTCTCCGTTTCCGAAGAGGTGGGTGTGGGTCTGAGGGTCCTAAAGGACGGGAGGATGGGTTTCTCTTACACTACGGACCTTTCGGAGGAGGGTATAAAGGAAGCCCTCGGGAAGGCTACGGAGATGTGCGATCTCCAAGAACCTGACCCGGGGAACAGGTTTGTGGAGGAGCTTAAAAAAACAAAAGCTTCGTCCGTATTCGATAAGGAGGGGGCTGAAACGCCTGTTGATGTGAAGGTGGAGAGGACCTTGAGGCTCGAAAGGATGGCTAAGGAGCTGGACCCGAGGATAAAGGGGGTGAGGAAGGC
>WFYM01000138.1 GCA_015490115.1 Aquificaceae bacterium | reverse complement strand
AAGCAGTCCTCTTCCTTTTTCTTTATTAAACCAAATCACATCTATTTTTTTAATGTCCTCAATAATTTCAGGATAAGTAAAAGGCGGAATGTTTTCCAAAGTCGCTATTTCATTTAATAAAATTCCTTCTTTAAAAACTTCTGTTTTATCAGGAGTATATGTTAAATAACCTAAAGAATTTCCTAATTTTAAACATATACCTTCTATAAAAGAATGCATTTTTATTTTATCCGCTTTTTTAGGTAATGGTTCTTCTTTATATTCTATTAATGCGAAAATGCCAAGTCCTATTTTTTTAAAATTCCTTCCTTTTCTTATTTCCCTATATAAAACACCCCTTATTCCTTCTTTCCAAGCTTTACTATCTTTTGCTCTTGGATAATATTTTTCAATATTATTGTAAATTTGTTGCCATGTTGCCTTACCTCCGCACTCTTCTAAAACCATCCTTATAGCTTCAACTTTAGTCATGTATAATTTGATTTTTATTGATTTCTAAATGGCTCCGGGGGAGGGACTCGAACCCCCAACCAGGTGGTTAACAGCCACCCGCTCTGCCAGTTGAGCTACCCCGGATGCCAAAATTAAATTTTATCTCCAAAAAGCTTAGAAATCAAGGTCATACTCGTCTTCCGGGTGTTCTTCCTCTTCGAAGATCTCGGTCTCCTGCTCCTGAACGGGTGTGGCAAGAGAAGCGAACTTGGCGAACTCCTTTATGAAGGCGACCTTTATTATCCCCGTGGGTCCTTGTCTTTGCTTTGCGACTATTATTTCGGCTATTCCCTTCTCCTCGGGTGAGGGCTTCTTCTTGTAGTATTCGGGTCTGTGGAGGAATATGATGAGGTCCGCGTCCTGCTCTATCTGACCCGACTCCCTGAGATCTGCGAGCTGGGGTCTTTTGTCGCTCCTTTGCTCCACCTGTCTCGAGAGTTGGGCTAAAGCGAGGACCGGGATGGAAAGCTCCTTGGCGAGGGCCTTTAAGTTCCTCGATATCTCCGCCACCTCTTCTTGTCTTGACTGCTTCCTCACGGGAGATCTCAGCATCTGCAGGTAGTCCACGGTTACAAGCTCTATCCCTTTTTCTTTCTTGAGCTTTCTTGCCTTTACTCTGAGTTCGGTCGTAGTTAAAGAGGGTGTGTCGTCTATGTATATCTCCGCTTTTGAGAGTTCTAGGGCTGAGGAGAGAAGCCTCTCCCTCTCTTCGTCCGTTATGTATCCGGACCTTAGCTTGTGGAGGGGTATCTCTGCCATGCTCGAGAGCATCCTCATGACGAGCTGTTCCTTGCTCATCTCAAGGGAGAATATGGCAACGGGCTTTCCTTCCGTGAGGGCTACATGCTGGACTATGGAGAGCATGAGGGAGGTCTTTCCCATCCCGGGTCTCGCTGCGAGGACGACGAGGTCCGAGGGGTGAAATCCCGTCGTCATGACGTCGAGTTCCGTAAAGCCCGTGGAGAGACCGGTTACGAGCCTCTCGGTCTTCCTGAAGTTCTCTATCATGTCGACGACTTCCTTCGTTACGTCCTTTACGTGGTAGTAGTGGGTTACTGTGGTCTTTTCCGAGATCTCGAATATCTTTGTCTGGGCGGACTCTATTATTGTGTTGAAGTCTTGGTTCTCTTTTACTTCCTTTATTAGGTTCATGGAGAGTTCTAAGAGGTCCCTCAGTCCCGCCTTCTCCTTTATTATCCTGCAGGCGGACTCTAAGGTGCTTAAGGGTGCAGCCTCCTCGTATATGCTGAGTATCAAGTCGTAGGGGAGCTTATCTTCCAGTCCCTGCTTCTTTATGTAGTCCATGAGGACGACGTCGTCCCAGTTGGGTCCGTATTCCTGCCAGAGCTTGACTATTACGGAAAAGAGTAGTCTGTGTTCCTCAACGTAGAAGTCCTTTTCTGTTAGGTATTCGAGGACGGTCGGTATGTTCTCGGGGTCCGCGAGCATCGTCCCGAGGACGGACCTCTCAGCCGACTCGTCGTAAGGAGGCTTTACGTTCAGCATATCTATTAAGTTAGGTCCTTACCGCCACCACATCCACCTCTATGTCCGCACCCAATGGGAGGTCCTTGACGCCCACTGTAACCCTCGCGGGTTTTGGGTTCACATCTTTGAAGAACTCCTCGTAGACGGTATTGAGTTCTTGAAACTTCGAGAGGTCCTTGAGGTATAGGGTTACCTTGACGACGTTTTCCTTCGAGTAGCCGGCTTCTTTTAAGATCTCCTCGACGTTTTTGAATATCTGAACTACCTGCTCTTTGAAGGAGCCTTTTAGCTTCCCCGTTGAGGGGTCTATTCCTATCTGTCCCGAGAGGAAGAGGACGTTACCTACTTCGACAGCCTGAGAGTATGGTCCGACCGGGGAGGGAGCCCGGTCGGTTCTTATCTCCCTCTTCATCAGTCTACGGGTTTTGCATCGACGACGTCGTCACCGCCTTCCTTCTTCTCTCCTCCGGACTTCTTCTCCGCCTCTTGGTATATGTGCGTCCCTATCTTCGAGGAGACTTGGAGGACCTTCTCCATCATGGACTTTAGCTGGTCTATCTCCTGAGCGGACTGCATTACCTTCTTCGCCTCGTCGACTACCTGCTCAGCTTCCTTCCTCAGGTCTTCGGGAATCTTGTCCTTGTATTCTCTTAGGTTCTTTTCGAGGTTGTAGACGAGCTGGTCGAGCTGGTTCCTCGTCTCGATCAGCTCCTTCTTCTTCTTGTCCTCTTCAGCGTGGGCTTCAGCCTCCTTTATTATCCTCTCTATCTCCTCTTGGGTGAGTCCCGAGGAGGGCTGGATCCTTATGGACTGCTCCTTTCCTGTTCCGAGGTCTTTGGCTGTTACGTGTAGTATGCCGTCCGCGTCTATGTCGAAGCAGACCTCTATCTTCGGAACTCCCCTCGGAGCCGGGGGTATCCCGGTTAGGTAGAACTTACCGAGGGACTTGTTGTCCTTTGCGAGGGGTCTCTCTCCCTGAAGGACGTGGATCTCGACCTCGGTCTGGTAGTCGGCAGCTGTTGTGAATATCTCGCACTTCCTGTAGGGTATCGGTGTGTTCCTGGGGATTAAGACCGTCATCACACCTCCGTAGGTCTCGACTCCGAGGGAAAGAGGAGTCACGTCCACGAGGAGTATCTCCTTCACCTCTCCCGAGAGGACCCCTGCTTGTATAGCTGCACCTACCGCGACCACCTCGTCAGGGTTCACACCCTTGTGGGGTTCCTTCCCGAAGAACTCCTTTATCCTCTGCTGGACGAGGGGTATCCTCGTTGAACCTCCTACGAGGACTATGTCGTCTATGTCCTCGGGCTTCAGCTTTGCGTCTTCGAGGGCTTTCTTCACTATCTCCATGGTCCTGTCTATCAGGTCCTTTATCATCTCCTCGAGTCTCGCTCTTGTGAGCTTCTTTTGAAGGTGGAGGGGCTGGTTGGTGTTAGGATCGACGGTTATGAAGGGGAGGTTTATCTCGGTTTCGAGCTTGAAGGAGAGTTCCTTCTTCGCCTGCTCTGCGGCTTCTTTGAGCCTCTGTAGGGCGGTCTTGTCGTTTCTCAGATCTATTCCGGTCTCTCTCTTGAACTCCTCTATCAGCCACTCCATTATCCTCTCGTCTATGTTCGCACCGCCAAGATGCGTGTCTCCGGAGGTCGCCTTCACCTCTATGACGCCGTCCCCCCCTTCGAGTATGGAGACGTCGAAGGTCCCTCCTCCGAAGTCGTAGACGAGGATCTTAACGTCGGACTTCTTGTCGAGTCCGTAGGCAAGGGCTGCAGCTGTTGGCTCGTTGAGGATCCTGAGAACCTCAAGACCAGCTATCTTCCCGGCGTCCTTCGTAGCTTGCCTCTGCCTTTCGTTGAAGTAAGCGGGGACTGTTATCACAGCCTTTGTTACCTTCTCGCCGAGGTAAGCTTCCGCGGCTTCCTTTAGCTTTCTCAGGACGTGGGCGCCCACCTCCTCCGGACGGACTATCTTCCCTGCGTTCGGGACGTCGAAGGCTGCGTCCCCCTTGTCGTCCGGAACCACCTTGTAGGAGACCCTCTTCGCCTCCTCCCTCACCTCGTCGAACTTCTTACCTATGAACCTCTTTGACTCGTATATGGTGTTCTGGGGGTCGAGGATAGCTCTCCTTTTGGCAGGGTCACCTACGAGTATCTCCTTCTCCTTGGTCCAAGA
>WFYM01000137.1 GCA_015490115.1 Aquificaceae bacterium | reverse complement strand
GTCCTAAGGCTATAATCCTCGTCGAGAGGGAACTCTGGCCCTCACTGATCAAGTTCACAAGGTCCAAGAAGATCCTCCTAAGCGCGAGGTCAAAGGGGGACCTTATCGAGAGAGTTCTGGTAAAGGATCTCCACCTTATAGTGGCAAGGACGGAGGAGGATGCGGAGAGGTTCAAGAGTATGGGTGCAAGGAAAGTGGTGGTATGCGGTAACCTGAAGTTAGCCCAAAAACCGGAGCGGGAAAGAAGCGACATACCCCTCCCGAAAGGCTACAAGCTGATAGTGGCTGGAAGCACACACCCGGGAGAGGAGGATGTTCTCATAAATGCCTTCCTCAGGATTAAAGAGGAGGTCCCTTCAAAGCTCCTCATCGCACCGAGGCACATTTCGAGGTCCAGTGAGGTGGAGAAGATCGCAAAAGAAAGGGGGCTAAAGACCTGCAGGAGGACGAGGATCGAGGAGGACTGGGAGGTTATGGTCCTTGATACCCTCGGCGAGCTGAGGGGTATATACTCTGTCTGCAACGTTGCCTTCGTGGGAGGGACGTTGGTTCCGGTCGGCGGTCACAACCTTATGGAACCCGCCCTCTTCGGGAAGCCCGTCCTCTTCGGTCCCCACACGGGAAAGGTCGAGGACGTGGCTGAGTTTCTGATAAAGGAGGGTTACGGTTTTAGGGTGAGAAACAAAGAAGAGTTGGAAAGGGAGTGCCTCCGACTCCTCAAAGACGGCTTCAGACCGAAGAGAAGCCTGAGGGAGGTTTCGGAGGAGGTGATGTCTTGCTACTTGGAGGCTGTCCTATCCGAGCTTTAGGAAGTCCCTCATCAGCTCCTCTATCTGGTCCCTTGTTCTCCTTAAGTCCTCCAAGGTCTCCCTCGGAGGGTCGAGTATCCAGTTCTCCCTCCTTTTGTGGTTCGGGAGAAACTCGCACCTCTCCTTCGCCTCCTCGCTGAGGAGAACGAGTATGTCGAGCTTTTTGTAGGGTATCCTCGAGAGGGGCTTTGGAAAAAGGTCCCTCGTCGGATAACCCTTCTCCTTGAGGACCTCAATTACGAGATCGCTCACCTCCTTCGCCGGGTCAACCCCGGCTGAGAAGATCTCGGCTTTTATACCAGCTTCCCTGAACATCTTTCTTGCGACGGACTCAGCTATGAGCGACCTGAACACCCCCTTGGTCCCCACGAAACCCACACGCACGACCTTAAATAATAGCATGAAGGTTTTCATATCCGTAGGGGACAGGTCTTCGGCGAACTACGTAAGAGCGATCTTTGAAAAGGGTTTCGAAGAGTTCGAGCTTTTCGGGATAACGGACGAAGGCATGGAAGGGATAGGTATAAGGAGCGTCGCTAAAGTAGAGGAGATCTCCGCGGTCGGTCTCTTCGAGGTTCTCCCAAAGATCCCGAAGGTTTTTTTGGTTTTCAGGAGAGTTCTGGAAGCTCTGAAGGGGTGTGACGCCCTCGTTGCCTGCGACGCTCCCGGCTTCAACCTCAGACTGATCAGGGAGGCGAGAAGGATCGGTGTCAAAAGGGTCGTATACTTCATATCTCCTCAGGTATGGGCTTGGAGACCGGAGAGGGCTAAGGTCATAGCTGAACTCTGTGACCACCTTATAGTAATACTCCCCTTCGAAGTGGAAATATACAGACCTTTGGAGTCGGAGAGCTTTAAGGTCCACTACCTCGGTCACCCCCTCGTGGACCTTGTGAAGCCGGGTATGGAGTCGGAGGGCTTCAGGGAAAGGGTTGGGATCTCGGGAGATTTTCTCAACCTCATGCCGGGGAGCAGGTGGGGTGAGGTAAGGAGGCACGTCCCCCTCCTTCGTGAGTTCCTAAAAAGAACGAGGCTCCGCTCCGTCGTTCCCACCTTCCCGCCTTTCAGGGACTTCATATCAAGGAACCTCGAGGGTGCAAAGGTAATCACCGAAGAGGAGGTCCCCCTCCCCGCCTACACTTCAATGACCTACTCCAAGGTGTCCCTCATAGCTTCCGGAACCGCCTCCTTGGAAGCTTCCCTTTCAGGCTCCCCACACGCAGTCTTTTACAAGGTAAATCCCATAACCTTATGGATCGGGAGGAGGATAGTGAAAACAGATTTCGTCAGCCTCCCGAACATAATCTTAGGAAAGAAGGTGGTTCCTGAGCTTCTCAACCCCTCCCCGGAAGAACTTGAAAGAGCTGTCCTCGAACTTTGGGAGTCTGAAAAGAAAAGGAACGCTCAAAGAGAAGCCTTTTCGGAGATAAAGGAAAAGCTCGGAGGATCGGGTGTCGTGGAGAGGCTGAGACACTTGTTTGAGGAGTTATTATCTTTTTAGGATGGGTGGCTTGGAGGGTATGCTCCTCGTCGTGACATCGAGGGCGGTCGAGTTTATAGGCATAGTCATGACCTTTTACCTCTTCTTTAAAGGCTACAAGGCAAAGTATGTATACCTCGTCGGTGCCGTTGTTCTCCTCAGCATAACTTCGAGTCTCACGAGCGTCTTCTTCAGGGAATACTTCTTCGAGATAGCGATAGGGGACCTTCTGATCACGTGCCTTCTGCTCTTTGGGATCCTCGCTTACGTGGTTAAAAACCCAGAAAGGACGAGGGACTTCACACCTCCGGAAGAGGCGAGGTGTCCCTTCTGCAACGCCCTCATAGTCAAGGAGGAGGAGCTATGCACCATGAAGGTGGGGAGCAGGACCCTCTACTTCGACTCCTGCGACCACTTCGTCAGGTTTTTGAAGGAAGTGGACTTCTTTGAAAAGAGGGGGTCCGTCCCAAAAGGTGAGGTATCGGAAGTCTTTTTGAGGGCGAGGGACACGGGCAACTGGAAGAGCATATCGAACATCACGGTTGTCGAGGAGGAAGGTGTCTACACAGCTTACGAGAGACCCCCCGAAGGGGCGAAAGTTTTAAATCTTGAAGGTATCCTCGCAGACTTCAAGGACAAGGTCCGCAGGGACGGATCTTAAGCACTCCTTCGTTCCGGTCCTGCACCTCTTCGGGTTGGGTGAGCAGGGGGAGCATGGTGTCTTGCTTTCGACGAAGCTCCCCATCAGCGGGTAAAAGCCGTATTTGGGTGAGGTGGAGGTGTAAACCGTAACCGCGGGGACCCCGAGGGCGTTCGCTATGTGAACGGGGGAGGAGTCGTTGGAGACGACACCCCTCGCACCCCCTATTATCCCCATAAGCTCCCTCAGGCTCGTCTTCCCGACGAGGTTCAAAAACCTCACCTCTTTGGAGAGTAATTCAGCCCTCTTCCCGTCGGTTCCGGTTACTACAACCTCTATCTTTTTCCCCAGCTCCTTTATGAGCTTTACCCACTCCTCGAGCGCCCACTCTTTGAGGGGAAAGTTCGAGAAGGGACTCACCACGAGGTAGCTCTTCTCTTCGAGGGAAAACTTCTCGAGAACGCTCCTCTTCTCCCCCTCGGACATCGGTAGCCAAGGGTTCCTTAAGAGCTTTGAACAGCCGAGAGGCTCAAGGAGCTTTAAGTTCCTGTCCACCTCGTGAAGGTCCCAGCTGTGCTTTATCCTGTGTGTGAAGGCGAGGGGAAACTCCGACCTGTCGAACCCTATCCTAACAGGTATGCCAGAAGCCAAGATAATGAGGGCGGACCTCAAGGACCTGTGGGGAACGATAGCTACGTCGTAGCCTCTTATCTTCCTTGCGATCCTGAAGCTCTCAAAAAAGCCCTTCGAAAAAGGAAGGAGCCTCAGACCCTTCCAGCCTTTGAAAAGCTCCCCTATGAAGGGTCTCCCGACGAAGAGGACCTCCGAACCGGGGAAGTTCTCCTGAAGGGTTCTTATGAGGGGTGTTGTGAGGACGACGTCTCCGAGGTAGGCGGTCTGCCAGACGAGGAACCTCATTTTAAACTTTTAAGAACTTCGTAGACCTTCACGATAGGAAGACCCATCACCGTGAAGAAGTTCCCCTCTATCCTCTCCACCACCGTAGCCCCATAACCTTGAACACCGTAAGCTCCAGCCTTGTCGAGAGGCTCCCCCGTCGAGACGTAAGACCTTATCTCCTCCTCGGAGAGCTTCCTGAACTTTACCCTCGCTATATCGTGGACCGTCTTCCTGACGTTCTTTCCTACAAAGGAAACGGCTGTGACGACTTTGTGCCACCTTCCCGAGAGGAGCCTGAGCATCCGGACAGCTTCTTCTTCATTCCTCGGCTTCCCCAAGACAAAACCCTCCAGAAAGACGAGGGTGTCCGCCCCTATGACTAAGGCGTCTTTGTTTTTCTTCCAAACGTCGAATGCTTTTAAAAATGAGAGCCTCCTCGCCGTTGTTATCGGGTCTCCTACGGGTTTTTCTTCCACCTTCGAAGGGACCACCTCGAACTCCACACCGATCTTTTCGAGTATCTCCTTTCTCCTAGGTGATGAGGAGGCGAGGATAAGCCTCACGGTTGATAACCCCCTTCGGGAAAGTTAAATTATAACCTTACCCCGTGAGGAGGAGACCTCATGGCTGTCAGCTTCACCTTAGAAAAGGAACTCTCCCGGGATGAGATAAAGGACCTCCAAAGGAAGGTTAGGAAGCTCGCGGAAGAAAAGAGGGCTGTTATACTCGCCCACTACTACCAGAGACCAGAAGTTCAAGACGTTGCGGACTTCATAGGTGACTCCCTCGAGCTTTCGAGGAAGGCTGCGGAGACGGACGCGGACATAATAGTCTTTTGCGGTGTCAGGTTCATGTGCGAGACCGCAAAGATCCTGAACCCTACGAAGAAGGTCCTCCACCCCAACCCCGAGTCCGGCTGTCCCATGGCGGACATGGTGACCGCTGAGCAGGTGAGACTCCTCAGGAAGAAGCACCCGGACGCCACCTTCGTCGCTTACATAAACACGACAGCAGAGGTGAAAGCGGAGGTTGACGTGTGCGTCACTTCCGCCAACGCGGTAAAGGTTATAAAGAAGCTCCCCGCAAAGAAGATCGTCTTTTTGCCCGACCAAGCTCTCGGCGGTTGGATAGCTAAGCAGATCCCCGAAAAGGAGTTCGTCCTCTGGAGGGGATTTTGCCCTCCCCACTTCGAGTTCACAGCGAAAGAAGTTTTAAAGCTAAAGGAGAAGTATCCGGACGCTAAAATAGCCGTCCACCCGGAGTGCCACCCTAAGGTTGTTGAGCTTGCGGATTTTGTAGGCTCCACCTCCCAGATACTGAAATACGCAACCACCGTTAATGCAAAGAGGGTCATAGTCATAACCGAGGTGGGGCTGAAATACACCCTCCAGAAAAAGAACCCCGAAAAAGAATACATATTCCCTGAGTCTATGAACTACTGCGGGACCGTTTACTGCTGCACCATGAAGGGCATAACGCTACCCAAGGTATACGAGACGCTGAAGAACGAAACCAACGAGGTGATCCTCCCAAAGGATATAATGGAGAGGGCGAGGAAACCTATAGAGAGGATGCTCGAGCTGACCTAAAATTATCTCATGAACCTTCTCTTAGGGGGAGTGGGTCTTTATCTGGCTTCCGCTGGTCTCTTCTTCATGAGGACCTTCCTCGGCGTCAAGACGGGACCACTCCCCTTCCTCGTCCTCGTAGGCGGTCAGGTCTCATACCTCCTTTACTTTCTCCACACCTACATCTCCTCGGGCAGGTTCCCCGTAGGTGACCCTTACGGTATGGTCTCTTTGATGGGAAACTTGATGGTCCTTCTGTTTCTGATCACGAACCTATTTATGAGGAGGAACCTCGCCGACTTCGGCTTCATAGTAGCCCTTGCGGGCTTCTTCACAACGCTCGCGGGCGTTCCCGCAAAGAAGCTCGGATACGGCAACCCCTTTTACGTCTACCACGTCCTCTCAGCGGGGACAGCTTACGCCTCTTTGATACTCGGCGGGATATCCTCGGCGGTCAAGATAATGGTGGAGAGGAAGCTAAGGTCCAAGCACATAGAGGGTTTCATGGTCCCCGTGAACCTGCTCAGAAAGACCGAGAGGATACTCATAAACGTGGGTTTTATATTCCTCACACTAACCCTAATTTTCGGGAGCATATGGGCTAAGGCTTTCCTCGGTAGCCATTGGATAAACGACCCGAAGCTCCTCCTCACCCTCCTCCTTTGGCTCTATTACGCCGTCGTCGTCCACCTTAACCTCATAAGGGGCATAACACCTTCCAAGTTCTCCTTCCTTTCCTTCCTCGGCTCCCTCATGGTGGTCGGTAGCATAGTCTTTATAAGGCACACCGTCTCTTAAACGTTCGTGTCTATGAGAAAGAGAGGCTGTCCGTACTCTACCGTCTCCCCGTTCTCAACGAGTATCTTCTC
>WFYM01000136.1 GCA_015490115.1 Aquificaceae bacterium | reverse complement strand
TCCTCCTCCTTCAACTCCTCCTTGAACAGCGAGGGCTTCCCCTCCTCGACGACCTCCACGTCCGCATATTCGCTCACTCCCGTCCCCGCAGGTATGAGGTTCCCTATTATCACGTTCTCTTTGAGTCCGTAAAGCTCGTCCACCTTGCCCTCGCAGGCTGCTTCCGTGAGGACCTTCGTAGTCTCTTGGAAGGAGGCTGCGGATATCCAGCTCCTCGTCGAGAGGGAAGCCTTCGTTATCCCGACGAGTATGGGTTCAGCTTTGGGTAGCTTCCCTCCTTCTTCTTTGATCCTCTGGATCTCTTCTTCGAGTTCCTCCTTGTCCACCTCTTCGTTCACGAGGAACCTGCTGTCTCCGGGGTCCACTATCCTCCTCTTCCTCAGCATCTGCCTTATGATGATCTCGAAGTGCTTGTCGTTTATGTCGACACCTTGGAGCCTGTAGACCATCTGGATCTCCTTGAGGAGGAACTTCTGTAGCTCTTCAACTCCCTTGATCTTCAGGATCTCCTCAGGTATCGGTGTCCCGTCGGTGAGGGGGTCTCCGGCTTTTACCTCGTCGCCGTCTTTCACTAAGAGGTGCTTACCTTTGGGGACGAGGTATTCTTTCTGGAGTCCCGTCTCCTTGTTGTAGACTATGACCCTGAAGCCCTTGCTCCCCTTCATCCTCACCTGACCGTCTATCTCGGAGACTACGCTCTCGGTTATCCGCTGACCCTTCTTTATGAACTGACCGTGTCTCACGAGTATCAGCTCATCCTTCTTGACGGGGTACTTCCTCGTCTCTCCAGTAGCCATGTTGTAGACTATCACCTCGTCCGCGTCCTCGTAAATCTTCACGTATCCGTCTATCTCGGAGATTATGGCAGGGTTCTTGGGTCTCCTCGCCTCGAACAGCTCCTCCACCCTCGGGAGACCCCCGACTATGTCCCTCACCTTAGCCATCTCCTTCGGTATCCTCGCCAAGACGTCTCCGGGCTTTACCCTGAACTTCTTTACAACGTAATACCTGTGCTGGATCTGGGTGTCCTCAGCCTCGGAACATGTTGGGCATACGTGCCACTCGAGCTTCAGCTGTTCGGAGGGTATGTTCAGGATAGAGTTCACGGGAAGGTCGTAGGTGAGTTCCCTCCCATCGTCCGTAATCACCACCACCCTCGGTGTGTGGAGCATGGCATCTTTTGGTCTCATGAAGGAGATGATCGTGGCGGTCTTCCCAGTGAGGGCGTCCCTCTCCTCCCTTACGGTGACGTCTAAGATTATGTCCCTCAGCTCCACCGTTCCCTCTTCTTCGGCGATTATGTAGGTGTTGAAGGGGTCCCACTCCGCGAGGGATGTGTTCTCTTTTACCTCTTTCCCTTCTTCTACGAGTATCTTCGCACCGTAGGGAACTGCGTGTCTCTCTACTACCCTACCCTCTTCGTCCACTATGCCTATCGCTCCCTCCCTCGATATGTTTATAAGCTCTCCAGCCCTGTTCTTTATTAGCTTTAGGTTGTAGAACTTTACCTTTCCTGAGGTCTCAGCTATGAGGACGTTCTGGACCTTTTGGGCTGTCGCAGCACCTCCTATGTGGAAGGTCCTCATGGTGAGCTGGGTCCCCGGCTCACCTATGGACTGGGCTGCGATTATACCCACCGCTTCACCCACCGATACTATCTTCCTCTGGGAGAGGTCCCAACCGTAGCACATCGCACAGACTCCCCTCTTCGCCTCGCAGGTGAGGGGAGACCTTATCCTGACCTTTTCGATGCCGGATCTTGCGATCTTCTCCGCGAGCTTCTCGTCTATTACCTCGTTCCTCCTCGCTATGACCTCTCCCGTGTAGGGATCTTTTACGTCTTCGGCGAGGACCCTACCGAATATCCTGTCCTTCAGGGGGACCTTCTCCTCACCGCCTTCGACTATAGGTTCTACCTCTATTCCTTTGAGGGTCCCGCAGTCGTGCTGGGTTATCGTTATGTCCTGAGCAACGTCTACGAGCCTCCTCGTTAGGTAACCCGCGAAGGCGGTCTTTAGAGCTGTGTCCGCGAGTCCCTTCCTCGCTCCGTAAGTGGAGATGAAGTATTCAAGAACCGAGAGACCCTCACGGAAGTTGGATATTATCGGCGTCTCTATGAACTCTCCAGAGTGCTTAGCCATGAGTCCCCTCATTCCTGCAAGCTGACGTATCTGGTCCCTGTTTCCTCTCGCACCGGAGTTCGCCATCATGAATATGGGGTTGAAGACTCCGGGGAACTTCTTACCGTTCTCTATCCTTTCTGACTTTTCTATCTCGTCGAACATCGCCTTGGAGACCTGGTTCGTAGCTTCGGACCAGATGTCGATTATCTTGTTATAGCGCTCCTTATTGGTGATTATGTTGTTCACATACTGGTTCCATATCTCGTCGGTAGCCTTTAAGGCTTTCTCTATTATCTTCTTCTTCTCTTTGGGAACCTGTAGGTCGTCTATGCCTATTGAGACTCCAGCTCTCGTTGCCATCTCGAAGCCGAGTTCCTTGAGGGCGTCCAAGAACTCAACCGTCTTCTCGTTTCCCACCTGTATGTAGAGGTTCGTGATCAGCTTAGATATCCCCTTCTTGTCGAGGACCTCGTTGACGAAGGGGACTCCTTCCGGGAGTATCGAGTTGAAGAGGACCCTTCCAGGTGTGGTCTCTATCATCTTCCCGTCTATCTTCACCTTTATCCTCGCGTGTATGTCAACCTTACCGAGGTCAAGAGCCTTTAAGACCTCTTCCTTCGAGGAGAAGACCTTACCCTCTCCCTTCCTTCCGGGTATGGGGTCCTGGGTCATGTAGTAGGTCCCGAGGATCATGTCTTGGGAGGGCATGGTGAGGGGCTTTCCGTGGGCGGCGGAGAGTATGTTCTGGGTGGAGAGCATGAGGATGTAGGATTCGAGCTGAGCTTCTATACCCAAGGGGACGTGGACAGCCATCTGGTCCCCGTCGAAGTCGGCGTTGAAAGG
>WFYM01000135.1 GCA_015490115.1 Aquificaceae bacterium | reverse complement strand
GGAAGGCTACAGGGTCCTCGACAGGGATATGAACCCCATACTCGTAGGAGGTAGTGCGGAGGTGGACCCCGAGGGGAACGTATACGTGGAGGGGGAACTCGTCGCCACCTTGGGTGTTTGGGAGCTGGAGGATCCTCAAAAGGCTGGCTTTGACCTCTTCACGGGGAACCCCGTCCCGGCACGGGATTTCAGGATAAGACAGGGTTTCCTCGAGATGTCAAACGTGAACGGTATCCTCGAGATGGTGAAGATAATAGAGACTTCGAGGGCGCACGAGGTCTACTCGAGGCTCGTTCAAGCCCTCGACGAGGTTCAGGAGAAGGTGAACACGATAGCCCGCTAAAAGAGGCTCCCCTGACCCGAGGTCCTGAAGACCCTCTCAATATCTTTGAGGAGGCTCTTCATCTCGAGCTGGAGTATCTTGGACCTTAGCCTTTCCATGTCGGGGGGTGAGAGGGTGACGTCTTTTTCCTCAAGTTCTATGTCCGCATCCGTTATGGGTCTCACGAGGGTGTAGGAGACCTCGAGCTTTTCCTTTTCCGCTTCGGGGAACATCCTCTTAAACTCCTCCCACCTCTTCAGGATCCCTTCAACCCCACCGAATTTCTCTATGAGCTTTACTGCAGTTTTTGGACCCACACCCTTTACACCCTCCACGTTGTCCACCTTGTCCCCGACGAGGGCGAGGTAGTCGGGTATCTTTTCGGGTGGGACTCCGAACTTCTCCTTTACCTTTCCCTCGTCGAAGACCTCCCAGTTTACCGGGTTCACAACCAACACTTTCTCCCCTACGAGCTGGAGCATGTCCTTGTCCGGGGTGTATATCTTCACCCTGAAGCCCTTCGGGAGGAACTTATTTGTGAGGACCGCTATCAGGTCGTCCGCCTCGTAACCCTCCCTCTCAATTTTCGGTATACCCATCAGACCCAAGATCTCCTTGATCACTGGTATCTGGACTTTAAGAGGGTCGGGCATTGGGGGTCTTCCCGCCTTGTAGTCTTTGAAAACCCTTTCCCTTTTAGTGGGTGCCGGGTGGTCGAAAACGGCAGCCATGTAACTTGGTCTTTCGGACTTCATAAGGGAGAGGACCATCCTAAGGAAGCCGTATACGGCTCCCGTCGGGAAGCCCTCTTTGGTGGAGAGGGGAGGGAGGGCGAAGTAGCTCCTGTATATGAAGGAGGGGGCGTCGAGTAGGTGAAGGGTTTTCATATTATAATTTTCTCAAAATGGTCAAGAAACTTCTCCTCCTTCCCTTCGTTCTTCTCATAGGGGTGACCTTTTTCGCCGATCCAGAGGTTGTGGAGGAGACGGTTGGCATAGACAAGAAGAAGGTCCTCGTTATGGAGGTCCTCGCCCTCGCTATATACCTATTCGTTTCCGAGCTTATCAGGGTCGACGTCGTCGGTATCCTCATGATGGTAACCCTTCCGCTTCTCGGTCTCGTTACCCCGGAGCAGGCGATAAGCGGGCTGAGCAGCAACGCTGTTGTCTCGATAATAGCTGTGATCATAATAGGGGCTGGTCTCGACAGGACGGGGGTCATGAACGCCATAGCGAACCAGATAATAAAGCTCGCCGGGAAGTCCGAATCGAGGATCATAGCCCTCGTCTCCGGGACCGTAGCTCTTATATCGAGCTTCATGCAGAACGTAGGTGCGGCTGCCCTCTTCCTCCCGGCGGTTGTCAGGATATCGAGGAGGCTCCACCTTCCCGTATCGAGGCTCCTAATGCCCATGGGCTTTTGTGCTATACTCGGAGGGACCCTCACCCTCGTCGGTTCGAGTCCTCTAATTCTTCTTAACGACCTCATAGGCATGTATGACCTCGAACCCTTCCACCTCTTCTCGGTCACCCCGATAGGACTCATGCTCGTTATAGGGGGGATCCTTTACTTCGTCCTCTTCGGAAGGTTCCTCCTGCCCGGAAGGAGGGCGGGCGACGAGGAGGGGAAGTTCCTTCCCCCGGACCTCGCACAGACCTACGACAGGATATGTGGTCTCTACGAGCTTCACGTCCCCCCGAACTTCCAGAAAAGGACGGTCGAGGAGATAGACGCGAGGAGGAGGTATCAGGTAACCATAGTGGCTGTATACCACAGGAGGACGAGGAGAAAGAACTTCGCACCTCCGAGGGAGGAGGTCATAGAACCCTCGGACGACATAGCGGTGATAGGTTGTCCCGAAACAGTCGAGAGGTTCGCCAAGGAGCTGAACTTAGTCTTGAAGCCCGAACTCGAGGAGTTTGCGGACGACCTCTCCCCCGTGAACGCCGGTCTCGTCGAAGGTATAGTGACGCCAAGGTCCGAGCTTGTAGGTCAGACTCTGAGAAAAGCCAACTTCAGGAAGGTCTACGAGGTGAACCCGGTTGCCCTTGTGAGGAGGGGTGAGGTCATATACGCGGGCTTTTCGGACATGGAGCTTATGCCCGGAGACACCCTTCTTCTCTTCGGGAGGTGGGAGAAGTTCCTCGACCTCAAGAGGAGGAACACCTTCGCCTTCTCAACCGAGATAAAGGGTGAGGTGATGAGACCGGAAAAGGCAAAGCTCGCCCTCTTTTGGTTTGCGGTAGCCCTTACCTTGATACTCGTCTTCGACGTTAGGCTCTCCATAGCCCTCCTCACGGGAGCTTTGGGGATGATAGTGACGAGGGTCCTCACCGTCGACGAAGCTTACCAAGCTGTCGACTGGATGACAGTGTTCCTTTTGGCCGGACTTCTGCCCCTCGGCATAGCCTTCAGGGAAACCGGAACGGCTGAGTTCATAGCAAAGAGCATAATAACCGCTACGGGTGAGCTTCCCGAGTTCCTCTTTTACCTACTCGTTGCACTCCTTACCTCCTTCTTTACCTTGGTCGTCTCGAACGTCGGAGCTACAGTTCTCCTCGTTCCCCTCTGCGTTGACATGGCTATGGAGACGGGGGCGGACCCGAGGTTAGCTGCCCTTATCGTGGGAGTTTCCGCCTCCAACACCTTCGTCATACCCACCCATCAGGTCAACGCCCTCATAATGAGACCCGGCGGATACAGGACGGTGGACTACATGAGGGCGGGCGGTGGCATGACCCTCCTCTTTATACTCATACTCATGACAGCCCTTTACCTCTTCTACTGATCCGAAGATGAACCTACCCATCCTGACAAGCTCACTTACCAGCTTCTCGAGACCCCACCCCCTCTCAGCGGAGACGAGGACAGCCCTCCCCTCCACGAAGGCGGGGTGGGGGAGG
>WFYM01000134.1 GCA_015490115.1 Aquificaceae bacterium | reverse complement strand
CCTTGAGGACACTCTCGTAGTCTACTTGCACACCCCTTGCCTTCAGTTGCTCGACCCTCCTCCTCGCCCTCTCTTCGGGGGAAGCTGTGAGGAAGAACTTAAAGTCCGCGTCCGGTATTATATGTGTCCCCGCGTCCCTCCCCTCGACTACCACCTCTCCCTTCCCTATCACCTTCCTGAAGACCTCATTTATCCTCTCCCTGAACTCCGGGACCTCACCTATCAAAGAGGCTACCCTCCCAACCTCCTCGCTCACGAGGTCTTCGACCCTTCTTCCCTCTACCCTCACCTCAGTAAAGCCGACCATAGGATTAATCTCTATAAGTTCGAAAAGTCCCTCCAAGTCCTCCCAAGAAACGGAGCTGACTTTTCCCCTCTTTTCTATTAGGAGGTATGCGAAAGCCCTGTAAGCGAGACCGCTCTCGAGATAAGGTATTTTTAGCCTTTTGGAGATCTCCTTAGCTACTGTGCTTTTACCGCTCCCCGCTGGACCGTCGATGGCTATCCTCATCAGTAGTAGGAACCGCCGGAAGATATACCCTTCAGCTTGAGTTCGAGGTCCGAAGGTTTGGAGGCGTAAAGGATGGCTGTGTGGTAGTCTATGAGACCCTGTCTGTAAAGCTCTTCAAGATGCTGGTCGAAGGTTTGGGTCCCGTAAGCGGCTTTTCCCTTCGCTATGAGTTCCGGTATCTCGTCTATCCTGTTGGGATCCATTAGGGCCTCCCTTATGGCTCCCGTGTTTATCATTATCTCGACTGCGGGTATAGCCCCTTTCCTGTCAGCCCTCGGGAGAAGCCTTTGGGAAAACACCGCGACGAGAGTTCCCGCAAGCATCTGTCTTATCTGCTCCCTCACCTCCAACTTGAACATACCTATCAGCCTGTTTACCGTCTCTTTTGCGTCGAGGGTATGAAGTGTTGAAAGGACGAGGTGTCCCGTCTCAGCGGCTTGGAGAGCTATCTCAGCCGTCTCCGTGTCCCTTATCTCACCCACCATTATGACGTCGGGATCTTCTCTTAGGGCGGCTCTTAAACCCCTTGCGAAACTTTGAGTATCTATACCCACCTCCCTCTGGACTATGTAACAGCTTTTGTCTCTAAAAAGATATTCTATCGGATCTTCTATTGTGATTATCACCTTTCTCTGGGTCTTGTTCATCTCCTCTATTATCGAGGCGAGGGTCGTCGACTTCCCAGAACCCGTAGGACCCGTAACGAGGACGAGACCCTTGTTTGAGCTGAGAACGGTCTTTAGCATTATCTCGGGAAGGTTCAGGCTCTCGAAAGGAGGTATCTTAAAGGGTATTACCCTGAAAGCCATACCCCAAGTTCCCCTCTGCTTGAAGATGTTGACCCTGAACCTGGAGACCTTGGGGAGGGAGTAGGAGAGGTCTATCTCACCGTACTCTTCGAACTCCCTCCTTTTCCTTTCATTTTTTCCCAAGACCTGATCGAAGAAGAGCTTGAAATGCTCCTCGTCTATAACCGGGAATTCATCCGCCACATGGAGCTTCTTATGTATGCGGAAGATGGGCTTTGAACCGACCTTTATGTGTATGTCCGAAGCTTCAAGCTCTATCGCCCTCTTCAGTATCAGCTGGAGCAAGCCCTGCCACCTCCCTAACTTTTTTCTCTATCTCCTCGGCAATTTCCGGGTTCTCTTTAAGGTACTTCTTCACCTGCTCCCTCCCCTGACCTAACCTCTGGTCGCCGTAGCTGTACCAAGATCCGCTCTTTGTAAGAACTCCAAGCTCTGTAGCAACGTCGATGAGATCACAGAGCTTGCAGATACCCTCGCCGTATATCATATCGAACTCAGCTTCTCTGAAAGGAGGGGCGAGCTTGTTCTTTACCACCTTCACCTTTACCCTGTAACCTACCCTCTCGTTCCCCTCCTTCACGTCCCCGAGTCTCCTAACTTCGAGCCTCATGTCAGAGAAGAACTTCAAAGCCCTTCCCCCCGGCGTCGTCTCAGGACTCCCGTATACGACACCTATCTTTTCCCTTATCTGGTTTATGAAGATCAGGGCTGTGTTGCTCTTGTGGACTATACCCTTCAGCTTCCTGAGAGCTTGGGACATGAGTCTCGCTTGCTTCCCCACCTGAGCCTCACCCATGTCCCCTTCCAGCTCGTCCCTCGGGACCAAAGCAGCTACCGAGTCGACGACTATAACATCTACAGCACCGCTGTTTATGAGGCTCTCCGCTATCTCGAGGGCTTGCTCACCGTAGTCGGGCTGGGATATGTACAGGTTCTCGACGTCAACACCGAGGTTCTTCGCATATTTGGGATCGAGGGCATGTTCCGCATCTATGAATACCGCCACCCCTCCCCTCTTTTGAGCCTCCGCGATCACGTGGAGCGCTATAGTTGTCTTTCCAGAAGACTCCACCCCGAACACCTCCACTATCCTACCCCTCGGTATCCCGCCTATGCCCGTCGCTATGTCGAGGGCGATCGAGCCTGTCGGTATGACGTCGACCTTTACCCTCTCCGCAGCCTTTAAGGGCATTATGGCTCCCTTTCCGAACTTCCTCTCTATGCTCGCTATCGAAGCTTCGAGAGCTTTCCTCTTCTCCGCGGGTATGCTCTCCACCGTTTTCTGTGCCATATCAGACCTCCACCACCCTCGGGACCACGAAGAACCCCCCCTCCTTCTCGGGAGCGTTCATTAAAGCTTCCTCGTGAGAGAGGGACCCTCCGGGTTCGTCCTCCCTCATAGGGGTTTCGCTAAACTCCCCTATGTAAGGCTGGACGTTTTCCGTGTCGAGTTCGTTCAGCTGTTCTACGAACTTGAGGATGTCGCCGAGCTGGGACCTGAAGGTCTCCACCTCCTCCTCCGTGAGCCTCAATCTGGCGAGCTGGGCTATCCTGAGGACCCAATCCCTGTCTACCATAGTTATTAATATAAACGGAAAGTATCGGAAACCTACCAATGGATGTTTACAAAAAACTCACCAGAAACTCACAAATTGTTAATTTAACAAGAAATGAACAGGAAAAATAAATCTTGAATTCACATAAAAAAGCAATTAGTGTTATACAAAAGCTGAGACTTTAAAGCTTTGGAGGTAAACAGGATGGTCTCAAGGAGAGATTTTATCAAAGGGACGCTGGCGGCAGGGGCTTTATACGGGTTCGGAGGAGCTTTATACTCCTTCGGCTCCCCCGTAAAGACCGCCAGTAAAGGTATCGAACTTGGTGACTATAAAGAAAAGGACGGAAAGATCATCTACGATTTCGTTATAAGGAAGAGACCCATAGAATTTGATGGAAGGATAGGAAAAGGGATAGCTATAAACGACAACTTGCCCGCACCCTTGGTAAAGCTCAAGGAGGGTATGTGGGCTGAGCTAAACATTTACAACGAACTTGACGAGATCACCTCGATACACTGGCATGGCATACTCCTCCCCTACCAGATGGACGGCGTTCCGGGAGTGACCTTCCCCGGTATAAAGCCGGGTGAGAAGTTCACAGCGAAGTTCAAGGTAAAGCAGTACGGGACCTACTGGTATCATTCCCACGCAGGGCTTCAGGAACAGCTCGGCCACTACGGACCCCTTGTGATAGAACCGGAAGAACCCGAACCCTTCACCTACGACAGGGAATACGTTATAGTCCTTTCCGACTGGTCCTTCGAAGACCCCCATTGGATCCTATCGAGGCTCAAAAAGGAGGACGGTTACTTCAACTATAACAAGAGGACTGTTTTCGACTTTATAAACGACATAAGGACGAAGGGTTTCATGCAAGCTCTCAGAGAGAGGATGATGTGGGCTTCCATGAGGATGTCGCCAAGAGACATAGCGGACGTTACGGGAGCTACCTACATCTTCCTCATGAACGGACACACTCCAGAAGAAAATTGGACAGCCCTGTTCAAACCTGGTGAGAAGATAAGGCTCAGGTTCATAAACGCAGCAGCAATGACTTACTTCGACGTCAGGATACCTGGTCTCAAGATGACCGTAGTTCAGGCTGACGGACAGAACGTCCAGCCGGTTGAGGTGGACGAGATAAGGATAGCCGTAGCTGAAAGGTACGACGTTATAGTTCAACCGACCGAATACAGAGCTTACACCATATTCGCGGAAGCAATGGACAGGAGCGGTTACGCGAGGGGAACTTTAGCCCCGGAGCCGGGTATGGAAGGTCCCATACCTCCCCGCAGGAAGCCGCCCGAAAGGGGTATGGAGGCTCACGGAGGCGCTCACCTAAAACACATGAAGGGCATGCACCACCACGGTCATATGAGACACGGGATGAAGAAGGATCCTTGCGGTGTCTGTGAACCCAAACTAAAGAACTTCGACTTCGGACCCACCGCGGCTATGCTCAACCCCGAACCCATATGCAGGCTCGACGATCCGGGAGTTGGTCTCAAGGACGCCAAACACAAGGTCCTCACATATGCGGATCTGAAAAGCTACGTCCCTTGGGAGTTCCTCCACAAAAGGGAGCCGGATAGGGTCATAGAGATCCACTTCACGGGCAATATGGAGAGGTTCATATGGAGGATGTGGACCTACGATGGAAAGAGGTGGACCTCGGACGTAAAGGACTTCATAAAGTGGAGATACGGAGAGCTTGTCAGAATGATATGGGTAAACCACACTATGATGGACCACCCCATCCACCTGCACGGTATGTGGATGTATCTCGATAACGGTTCGGGCGAGTACAAGCCGAGGAAGGACACGATAAACCTAAAGCCGGGAGAGAAGATCTGCATAGACGTTCTCGTGGACGCTAAAGGCTATTGGGCTTTCCACTGCCACCTTCTTTACCACATGCACATGGGCATGATGAGGGTTGTGGAGGTGACGTGAGGAGGTGGTGTTATGAAAAAGAGCCTTTTGACCTTTCTGCTTTTCGCTTCCGTCTCTTGGTCTGAGGAGCAGCTCCCTTACAAACCCGACCCTGAGATAATAAGGAAAGCCCTCCTTCCTCCTTCTCGCTTCGGCATGCTCCTTTTCGACCTCTTCGAGTACCACGTTACTTCAAAGGAGAAAGAAGCCCTCTACGACGTAGAGTTCTGGTATGGAGGTGATTTCAACAGGGTCTGGATCGAGACCGAAGGTGAACACTCCTTCGAAGAAGGTAGCGGGACCCTCGAGAGGCTCGACCTGTACTACGCGCGTCTCATAACACCTTTTTGGGACTTCAGGGTAGGTGTAGGAACTCAGGCGATCTACGGCAACGTCTCTGGGAACAGGACCTACGGTGTTGTCGGTTTTCAGGGACTCGCCCCGTATTGGTTCGAGGTGGACGCGAACCTGAGGGTGGATACAGAAGGAAACGTTACCGCGGACCTCGAGGTTGAATACGATCTCCTCTTTACCCAGAGGCTAATACTTCAGCCCAGACTCGAAACGCTCGTTGCCTTCAGGGACATACCCGAGGTGGACCTCTGGAGCGGTGTTAACAACTTAGAACTCGGTGCGAGGTTAAGGTACGAGATAAGGAGGGAGTTCGCCCCGTACGTAGGTGTGAGCTGGACCACATACCTCGGAAGGGCGAGGGAAGTAAGGGAGGCTTCTGGGGAGGAAACGAGTTTTCTGAACCTGCTCCTCGGTGTGAGGATGTGGTTCTAAAAAACCCTCCCCAGCTTGTCGTATATATCTTTGAGGTGGAGCCTGTAGTATATTGGTCTTCCGTGGGGACACACGTGCGGGTTCTCAAGCTCCTTCCAATCCCTGAGAAGTTCCTCCATCTCCTCCTGAGAGAGCTTCTTTCCGGCTTTTAGCGATGACCTGCAGGCTGTCTCCTCGGAGGCTCCCTTCTCGTAGCTTATCCTCTCAGAAAGCAGGTGCTGGTCGAAGAAGTAGATGTAGTCCCCTATCTGGGCGACTATAATGGTCTCCCTCACCTGACCGAGGACCTTAAGCTCCTCAGCGTAAGGGACGCCCTCCTGAGCTAAGGTGTCGGGTAAGGGAACGACCCTCTTTTCCGATAGGGCTTCCCTTACGGTGCTGAGGATTAGCCTCTCTTTTAGGAACCTCACCTCCTTCTTTTTCGGGTGGACGTTTAGATCTACGAGGTAGGGAGGGATCTCGAGAAAGACTATGCCAACTGTCTTGTAGCCGAGGACCTTTCTCAGAAATTCCTTCAGGTTCTTGTTCTTCACAGGTCTTTTGTTCACAAACACATAGATCTTTCCTCTGCTTACGTTCCTCAAAACGAAAGCCCTTACCTTCACCCCCTCCCTCTCGAGAAGGAACTCCTCAGCCCTCATACCGATTACCGACTCCACCCTCTCCTCAAAACCGGTCTTCGGTAAGTTCAGGACCTCCCTTCCGTTCGAGAAGAGCCTGAACGTCACCTCCGGGTTTGCGAGGGCGTATTCTTTTACGAGTTCCGTTATCCTGTTCCTCTCCGTGTCCTCCCTTTTTAGAAACTTCCTCCGAGCTGGTAGGTTGAAAAATATATCCCTCACCTGAACCTCTGTCCCCACCCTCATACCAACCTTTTCCTTAGAGAGGAGCCTCCCGCCTTCGACGAAGACCTTCCAGCCGAAGCTCTCCTGAAAGTATCTGGAGCTTATCACGGTCTTGCTCACGCTCACTATAGAGTGGAGGGCTTCACCTCTGAAGCCGTAAGTCTCAACGCCAAGGAGATCCTTTTCGGACTCTATCTTGCTCGTTGCACCTTCCAGAAAGACCTTGTCTATATCCTCCGGGTGTATCCCTGTCCCGTTGTCCCTTACCGCTATGAATCTCTTCCCCCCTTTGGATATCTCCACCTCTATCTCCGTAGCCTTCGCGTCGAGGGAGTTCTCGACAAGCTCCTTGACCACGTCCGCTGGAGACTCTATTACCTCCCCGGCAGCTATCCTGCTCCTTACCTCAGG
>WFYM01000133.1 GCA_015490115.1 Aquificaceae bacterium | reverse complement strand
ACATAGCAAAATCTTGGGCGGAACGAAAGGGTCTGAAGGTAAGGGTTCACACTTACAGGGGCTACGGTCTTCCCCCTTGGGCTGAAGGTAAAGGGACTCTCGTCGTTTGCACGAGCTACAGCGGGAACACGGAGGAGACGGTCTCCAACTTCGAAACAGCCCTCGAGAGGGGTTGTGAGGTGATCGCCGTAAGCTCGGGAGGGAAGCTAAAAGACCTCGCAAAAGAAAAAGGTATAAAGCACCTCAGCGTCCCTTCGGGCTACGCACCGAGGTATGCACTCGGCTACATGCTCTCTAAAGTCCTCTGCATCCTCGGTATAGAAAAGGAAGAGATCGAAGGTGCTTCGAAGGAGCTGAAAGAGAAAGCCAAGGAAATAGAAGAGAAGGGAAGGTCGGTAGCTGAGAAGCTATACGGGTTTTTGCCGATCCTCTACGCCACACCACTTACCGAGGTCTGTGCCTTCAGGTGGAAGACCCAGATAAACGAAAACTCGAAGACTCAGGCGTATTTTGTCACCTTGCCCGAGATGCACCACAACGAGGTCGTAGGTCTCGACAACGCGGAGATAAGGAACAAGTGCCGTTTTATCATACTTCACGACCCCGAGGACCACGGGAGGGTGAAGCTGAGGGTGAAGATAACCGAGGAGCTTTTAAAAGACCTCGGGATCGTTCCAGAAGTCCTCTGCGGAAAAGGGGAAACTTATCTTTCGAGGCTCCTCTACCTCATCTACGTGGGAGACTGGGCGAGCTATCATCTCGCCCTTCTCTACGGCTTCGATCCCCTTCCCGTCAGGGTGATAGACACTATAAAGAAAAAGCTCTCCCAGTAGGTTATCTATTTCTTCCCCATGAACCACCAGTAAGAGATGAGGAGAAGGTGTATGAATAGGACCAAAAGGAGGAGGGCTACAACGTCACTCATAGTAAACCTTTCCGGGTAGTGGGACGTCCCCGAGTTCTCTCAGAAGCTCTTTTACCTTATGGACCTCTTTTAAGACCTTTGTGTAGTCGACCTCGTTCCTCTCCACTTTGTCCATGGCTTCTTCGAGCTTCCTCGTTAGCTCTTCGCTCGTGTATTCCGGGTAGTTGCCCTTCAGATACTCGTAGACCTGTATCCCCATCTTCGTCGGTATGAGCCTTCCCTTCCTCTCTATGACGTATCCCCTGTCGAGGAGAGTCTGGACTATGTGGGCGTATGTGGAGGGTCTGCCGAGACCCCTCCTCTTCATCTCCTGTATGAGGCTCCCCTGAGTGAAGAGGGAGACCTTCGGGACCTTTCTGAAGTCTTTGGAATCTATAGAGTATATGTCCCTCCTCGGAAAGGTCCTTATGTGCCTGAGGACCAGGTTATAACCTTCTTCTATGATCTCGGTGACAACTTTTGTCTCCCACTCGAAGTAGGGAAGCTCAACCTTCAAGGTGGCTACCTTTACCTTGGCTGGCTTCATCTGGGAAGCCATGAACCTTTTGAATATAAGCTCGTAGACTTTAAGGGAGTTTTGGGGATCCTCCAAGTCTATCAGACCCCCGCTTATCATGAGTCTGAGATCCTTAGGGTCGAGGGGTCTCGTCGGTCTTATGCACTCGTGGGCGCCACCCTCTCCCCAGCTCCTCGGCTGGAAGAGTTCCTCTCCGAGCCTCTCGGTTATGTAAGGCTTTGCAACGTTGAACTTTCCGGCTTCGGAGACCCTCGTCGAGTCGGTCCTGTGGTAGGTTATGAGACCCGCCTCGAATAGGTTCTGGAGGATCCTCATGGTCTTCTGGGCTGAGAGCCTGAGCCTGTCTCCAGCTTCTTGTAGTATCGTGTCCGTAGAGTAGGGGGGAGGGGGCAGTTTTTCCTCCTCCCTCTCCTCCGCTATGTATATCCTCGCAAGGTCCAACTCTTCGTAGACGCTCTTTGCGAGCTTCGTGTCCTCTATTTCCATCCTGAAGGTATGTTCCCCTATTTTGAACTCGACCTCTCCCTTCTTCTTCCTCGACTCCCTGTATCTCTCTATTACCCATCCGAGAACCGGAGTCTGGACCCTACCTGCGGAGAAGTAGTTTCTACCGAAGACCTTCCAGAGTATCCTCGAGAGGGTAAAGCCGACCCACCTGTCGAGGACCCTCCTTACTATCTGAGCCTTTACGAGGTTGAGATCGAACTCCCTCGGGTTCTCAACAGCCCTCCTGAAGGCTCTCGGCGTTACCTCGTGGAACTCAGCCCTTTTGATGTTCGGGTTGAAGGGTCTGAGGAGGAGGAAGAGGTCGTAGGCTATCTTCTCACCCTCCGAGTCGGGGTCGGTAGCTATGAAGACCTCGTCAACTTGGTAGCCAAGCTCTTCGAGGCTCTCTATTATCGTCCTCTTGTCCTCTATCTTACCTTTGCACCTTGACCTCAGATACTCCTCCTCCGTGTGCTGGATCCCGTTTTCCTTGCACCTCTTTATTGTGTCGTATACGGGGACGAAGCCCGAGTCCTCCTCGAGGACACCGAAGAAGCCCCTGTCCGTGACGAGGTCGAGTATGTGACCGAGGGAGGCTGTTATTATAAGGAGCCTCTCTCCGAGGGGAACTTCGTAGGCTACCGTGTCCTTTACGAGCCTCATCTGGGGCTTCCCGAAGAAGCTGGCTATCGTCCTCGCCTTGTTCGGAGACTCGACAACGACGAGTGTGGTCCTGAAGAGGTCCTTTATCCTCTGGACCACTTTGCCCTCGATCACCTCCTTCGCCCTCTTTCTGTCCTCGTCTATCTCTTTTATGAGTGCGTCCAAGTCCACATCGCTCAGAGACCTGAACTCCACCTCCGTCTGTAGGAAGTAAGCGGAGAGCCTCCTCTTGAGAGATCTGAAGGCTTTAGGGTCGGAGTAGAAGAGTATCGAAAGTCCCTTCGTCATGCCTCCCGCTACGAACCTCGAGGTCCTCCCAGAAGCCTGTATGTAGGAGTTCGCATCTCCGACGACCATGTATATCTTCCCTTCGAAGCTGACTACGGAGACGTCCTCAGCCTCCTGAACCCTCCTCAAGAACTCCTCCTCTTTCAAGAAGCCCTCGAGGAACTTTTTTATCTCTTCGAGCTTTTGCTTTAGCTTAGGGTACCTTTCGAGCTTTTCTTCCCTCAAGGTGAGGTATCTCTTGAGGTAGGAGAGGTAGTCAACGGCTCTTCTCCTCTCCTTTTCGTCGAAGACGTTAAGGAGCGTGAGGAGGGTGGAGTGGAGGAGGGAGGGTTGGAGGGTGAGTTCTGTCGGGAACATGTGCTTGGGTGTGTCGAGGAAGACGGCGTATCTTATAACGTGGGGAAGGTCCAAGCCCCTCACGAGGGGGTTGCCTATGTGGGATATGCCGACAGCTACGTCGAACTCACCCCTCTCGAGTAAGGAGTAAAGCTCTTCGGGTTTGTAGTCGAGGTAGCTAACAGCTTTTATGCCCTTTTTTATATAGAAATCGACAACTTCTTTTACCTTCTCCTTACCGTAAAAGATGGAAAGGTAGACGAGTCCGCCGCTTCCGAGCTTCTTTATAAGCTCGGCGGACCTCTCGAGGGCTTCGTTTATGTCCCTTACCCTTTCCGCCACGTCCACTATGTTCCTCACGCTCACGACAGCCTTTTGGACCTCAAAGCCGAGCAGGTTCCTAAAGAGGAAGACCCTGTTTCCTTTCGGCTTTAGGGTGGCGGAGGAGACGACGAGCACAGTATCCCTCTTCCTTTGCCTTATCTCCGAGAGCCTCTCCCAGTCCTCTTGTTCTTTCGAGTCCTTCAGGGCGAGCCTTATCTCCTCATCTTCGAAGCCGAGGAGCCTGAATAAGTTGTCCACGTTTTTGGAGCTTTTGAGGAAGGAGTCTATGTCGTCTACGAAGATGAAGCCGAACTTGAACTTCATGAGGTTCTCGAAGTTCCTGTGGAGGAACATGTTTGTTCCGCAGAGGATGTCGAACTCACCTTCGAGGAAGGCTTCCTTTACCCTTTTTTTCGACTCGTAGACGAGGATCCTCTTCGAGACGCCGACCCTTTTTGAAAGCTCTTCGAGTTTCTCGCCCGCTTGACTCGCCAAGATCCTCGTCGGGAAGACGAGGAGGGACTTTTTCTCTAAAAACAATGAGGTGACGAGACCAAAAGTTGTCTTCCCAACTCCCGTCGGGGCGACGATGGCGAAGGACTGCTTCATGAATACCCTCTTTGCCCAGAGCTTTTGGAGGCTCCAAGGCTTCGAGCCTACAGCCCTT
This sequence comes from Aquificaceae bacterium, assembly GCA_015490115.1. Taxonomy (GTDB): domain Bacteria; phylum Aquificota; class Aquificia; order Aquificales; family Aquificaceae; genus Hydrogenivirga. Next base: position 859 of record WFYM01000133.1, on the reverse strand, counting down.
TCAAAGAAGCCCTCGAACTCCCTCAGCTTTTCCTCCACATGGCAGAAGGGTCCGAGACCTTCGAGCTTACCCTCCCTGCTCAGGGATTTGCAGACGCTCCCCTCATTCGGATCTGGAAGGCAGAGGGAACAAGGAAGACCCTTTGAGAGCCTCTCCTCTGTTATAGCCCCTCCGCAGTTCGGACAACCTCTCTCTATAAGGAGTAAGCTCATAAGATATAGTTTATTACTGAGCGGAGACGCTTATCGTGACTACTTGAGATAACGCCCCCGAGTAGACCACAATATCCGCGTCGTATTGAAGCCCTCTCCCGTGTTTGTACGATACCCTTATAATGCACTTTCCGAAGCTGTCGGTGGTGCAGGAGCATGTGTTCTTGTCGGGACAGTCCGGAAACCAAACTAAGCTGTTGTTTATCCAGAAAGGATCCGTGGAGGCGTAAACGATAACACCCACCGCGGGTGTTCCTTCACCCGTTATTACGGATATTACCAAACTATCCGTACTTGTGCTGACGGTTTGAGAGGTATCGGTAAAGGAGATCTCGGAAGGTGTGACTGAGAGTGTCATGTCAGGTGTGGCTTCCACTGGTCCGCAAGCCACGATCATGAATATGGAACTTACAGTTACCACAAGGGTTTTTTTTATCCTCATTACCATCCCTCCCTTCTGAGATTTTATGTTAAGGTTCGGCTCGGGTTCAAGCGTTTTTAGTTACTTTATATATTTCCTCTAAAGCTCCATGTCGAGTTCGTTAAAGACGCTGTAGACGTTCCTCATGTGGAACTCTTCATACATGTAAGAATCTTTGAAGGGTGAGTCCTTTAAAGCTTCCTTTATCTCGTCCACGAAGAGACCC
>WFYM01000132.1 GCA_015490115.1 Aquificaceae bacterium | reverse complement strand
TCCTCCCACTCCTCAACGGTGCATTTACCCGGTGATATCTCGTCCCTCACCTCTTGAGAGAGTATCTCGGCACCTCCTCCGGGAACGGACATGAGACCTGCATCTTTTAGTCTCTTGAGAACCTCCCTTACGCTCATTTTTTCCTTCTTGGAAAGAAAAACTATCTCGGGAGCTGAGAAGCAGTGGATCTGGACCTGGGGGAACCTCTCCCTTATAGCGGATATCATCTCCTCGTAGAAGCTGAGGGGAAGGTCAGGGTTTATCCCCCCCTGCATGAGTAAGGTAGTCCCTCCCCAGCTTACAAGCTCCTCAACTTTTTTGAATATCTCCTCAAGGTCCAAGACATAAGCGTCCGGGTCTCCCTTTTTCCTGTAGAAGGCACAGAATTTGCACCCCGCTATGCAGACGTTCGTGTAGTTCACGTTCCTGTCTATGACGAAGGTAACCACGTTGTCGGGGTGCTTCCTCCTCCTCACCTGATCCGCGAGGTAGCCCAAGGTGGGAAGGTCGAGCTGTTCGTAGAGGACCTTAGCCTCTTCTTTGGATATCCTCTCACCTGAGAGGACCTTGTCCTTTATGCGATCGACGGAGATCGTTCTCATCTCCTCTCCTCCGCAAAGAGGATCTTAGACAAATTTACTCCCTACCTCCCGATCCGTCTGCAGGTGAGGAGGTGCGCCTCCAGTAAGGGGTTTAGACCCTCTTCTCTTGCGACCTTTCTGAGGACCCTGCAGCAGGTCTTTATAACTGTGTCCTCCTTCGGGGAGGGGACGCCCCCGTGGGCGTATCTGTTGAGGTAAAGACCGCAGTCTATTATCCTGCCGCTTTCGTATATTAACCCCTTGTAGCTGGGCTGGGCGAAGGCGAGGGAAAGGAGAATCATCAGCACCCTCATCTTACCCTTATCCTCACCTCACCCATCTCTTTGTATCCCTTGGGTGGCTTGAACTTTTCCTCCGGTATCTCCTTCTCCGAAACTGACCTTACCACCTCCCTTACCGTCATGTCGGCGGTCCTGACCTCAACCATGACGGGAGCGCCGTGCTTTTTCGTTACCTTCTCTATCAGATCCACGGCACCTTTATCCCTCAGAGACCTCCTCATCAGCTCTACCTTCCTCCTCTCCGCTTCGAGGAGAAGGTCGCTCTCCTTTGTGAGCCAGAGGGACTGGAAGACCCTACCCGTTTTTCCGAGACCCGGTATCCTCCCCTCCGCTACGAACTTCCTCGCCCTCCACCTTCCCACCCTCCTCGTCTCCTCCGAAGGTTTTATACGCTCCGCGTAGATCAGGGCTGTTGTCCCGAGCAGGGCTTCGGCGGGAACTTCGGACCTTGTGAAGGTCCTGCTCGTGTGGTCTATCCTGTAGCTCAGCACCTTTCCCTCTTTGTAGATCAATATCTCCGTGTGCCTCCCCTTCTCCTTGCGGACCATACCCATCAGGTTCACGTCCATCTCGGAAACTATATCCCTGATTATCCCTATCTCGGTAACGTATTCGGTGACCCTCTCCCTCGTCGTCCCCACGCTCATGTTCGTAACCACTTCCTTCTCCACGACTATGGCTTCGACGGAAAAGAGGAAAGAGAACCACACCAAAAGGACTACCAATACCCTCACATCACCCCCTCCTACTCTCCGAAGATTATCTTGTTCGGGTCCTCATCGGAAAGCTCGACACCTCTGCTCAGGATGAACCTCTCCACCTCACCCGAGTCCCTCTGGGGTGTGAGCTTCCTCTTGCCTTCGGGAGTCTCCCAAAGGACCGAGTAGGAGTCCCCCCTTATGACCACGTCCGGTTCGAGCTTCTTAAATCCCCTCTTTTCCATCACCTTCAGGAAGATCTCCTCCTCGAGGGCTAAAACAAAAAGTGGGTAGTCCTTCCTCACCTCCTCCGAGTCCTCAACTGTGTCCTCCAAGTGCTTGAAGGTCTCTATCATGGCTTCCGAGACGGCGTTCCCGAAGTCCTCCTCCGTGAGGCTGTCCTCCCCAGTGAACCAGACCTCAAGCTTGTCCTCGTAAGAGGTAAGGAGGAGCTTGAAAAACTTCATCCCCTCCTCACCCTGTAAAACTTCTTTTTACCCACCTGAACCTTAAGCTCCCCCTCGACCCTTATTTTAGTGTAAGGGTCAGCCACCCTCTCGAAGTTCACCCTAAGACCCCCACCCTGTATTACCCTCCTCCCCTCGTTTTTAGAGGAGACTGCACCGATCTTGATGAGAAGTTCGAGGGCTGTTAGCTCCTTCTCTTCGACCTCAACGAGGGGTGCGTCTTCGGGAAACTCCCTCTTTGAGTAGGTCCTCTCGAACCACTCCTTGGCGGACTCCGCCTCCTTCTCCGAGTGGAACATGGTGACTATCAGCTTTGCGAGGTGCTTCTTCGCCTCCATGGGATGCCACTCTTTCTTTATAGTCTCTACCTCTTCTTCCGTGTAGTCCGTAAGTAGCCTGTAGTAGTCCCACATGAGCTGGTCCGAGATGGACATTATCTTCCCGAACATGGTCTTGGGGTCTTCCGTTATTCCCACGTAGTTCCCGTAGGACTTGGACATCTTCCTCACACCGTCGAGACCGACAAGGAGCGGCAAGGTTATGCAGACCTGAGGTTCCTGCCCGAACTCCCTCTGTATGTCCCTACCTATGAGTAGATTAAACTTCTGGTCCGTCCCGCCGAGTTCCACGTCCGCCTCTATCGCTACCGAGTCGTAAGCTTGAAGGAGGGGATACAGAAACTCGTGGATGTGTATAGGTCTCCCCTCTTTGAACCTCTTGGAGAAGTCGTCTCTCTCTAACATCCTCGCTACCGTGTATTTGGCGGAGAGCTTTATGATGCCTTCGGTTCCGAGCCTCTCCAACCACTCGCTGTTGAAGACTACCTTCGTCCTCTTCGGGTCTAAGACCTTAAAGACCTGGTCCTTGTAAGTCTCCGCGTTCTTCAGGACCTCCTCCCTCGTGAGGGGCGGTCTCGCCTCGGACCTCCCCGTCGGGTCCCCTATCATCGCCGTGAAGTCTCCTACGACGAAGTAGACCTCGTGTCCCAGATCTTGGAACTGCTTTAGCTTCCTCAAGAGGACCACGTGGCCGAGGTGAAGGTCGGGAGCTGTAGGATCGAAGCCAGCCTTTACCCTGAGGGGTCTTCCCTTCTTGAGCTTTTCGAGAAGCTCCTCCTCCTCTATGACCTCAGCTGTCCCTTCTTTCAGGACTTTCAGCTGCTCCTTCGGACTCATGCTGATATTTTATAGTAGGGAAGCTCAGTCGGTAGCTTTCCCGTTATCCTGAATACTGCGTTCGCAACTGCGGGAGCCGCAGGAGGGACACCGGGTTCCCCTATGCCCCCCATGGGACCTTCGGATCTTACTATGTGGACCTCTATCTTAGGAGCTTCGGAGAGCCTGAGGATCTGGTATGTGTCGAAGTTAAGGTTTTTGGGTCCCCCCTCCTTGAAGACCACACCCTCGTAGAGGAAAGAACTTATACCCATAATTATCCCGCTCTCCATCTGCTGGACAACGAGGTCCGGGTTCACAACCAAGGGTCCGAGATCAACTACGCAAACCACCCTGTGGACCTTAACCTTTCCGTTCTCAAGGGATACCTCAGCGACCTGAGCCACGTGGGTCCCGAAAGAAAAATGGTAAGCTATCCCGAGGGCTTGACCCTCAACGGGACCTTTGTGCCAACCGGATCTTTCCGCCACCTCCTCGACTACCCTGTAAGCCCTCGGGTTCAGCTCTAAAAGTCTCAGCCTAAGATCAACTGGGTCCTTGCCCCCCAAATGGGCGAGCTGGTCTATAAAGGTCTCCATTATGTAGGCGTTGTGGGTGTGACCCACGGACCTCCAGAACCAGACGGGAACGGGTAGCTTCACCTTCACGAACTCTACGTGAACGTTCGGTATCTCGTAAAAAGTGTTCGCAACTCCTGAGACGGAAGCGGGATCTATCCCTCCGGACCTCCTCCCAGCCCACTCGAAGACTGCGGGAACGGCTATCTTAAAGTAAAAGGCGTTCGGCATCCCTTCCTCGTCAACGGAACCCGTTACCTTAACCGCACACATGGGTCTGAACCAGCCGGCCTTCACGTCGTCCTCCCTCGTGTAGAAGAGCTTGACGGGTCTTTTAGTCTCCTTCGCTATCCTCAAAGCTTCCTCCACGAACTCGGTGTTCGACTTCCTCCCGAAACCCCCGCCGAGGTATGTAGTTACCACCTTTATCTTCGAAGGCGGAAGACCCGTTACCCTCCTCGCCACGCTGAGGACTCCCGTCTGGTTCTGGGTGGGGACGTATATAACACATTCACTCTTTCCCACCCTCACCGTGCAGGACATAGGCTCCATACAGGCGTGGTAGAGGTAAGGAAGGACGTATGTAAGCGAGATCTTCTTTTTAGAGCTTTCTATGACCTTGAGCGGGTCTCCCTCCCTCCTCGCTACGAGTCCTTTTTCTTTTAGCTTCTTTAAGAAGTGTCTCTTTAGACCCTCTTGGTCCATACCCTTCATCGGGGACTCGGACCACCTGACTTTTAGCTTTTCCCTCCCCTTTAGGACAGCGTGGGGACTCTCACCGCAAACCGCAATTCCTTTACCCACCTTAAAGACGCGGGTGACACCTTTTACCTTCAAGGCTTCGGTCGCGTCGAAGGAGAGGGCTTTAGACCCGAAGACGGGAGGTCTTTCCACAACAGCGTATATCTGGTCCTCGAAGAAGTGGTCGAGACCGAACTTCGCCCTTCCGTTTACCTTATCATCGAGGTCGATCCTCGGAAGGGACTTCCCTATGTATCTGAACTCCTCTTCTGACTTTAATTTCGGGTTTTCGGGAACGGGAAGTTTTTTTGCCACCTCCACAAACCTCCCGTAGGGTTCCCTCCTTCCCGTTTTTGTGTCAACAACGTAGCCGAGTTCCGCTTTTAGCCTCTTTTTTGGAACGTTCCATACCTTTGAGGCTCCCTCCAAGATCATCTCCCTCATAGCAGCTCCCGCTGACCTCATTATCTCGAACATGTGCCTTATGCTCGTGCTACCTCCCGTGAGCTGTATGCCCATGTATGGGTCTATGTATTCCCAGCCAGCGGGCGCGGATCTCACCCTCACCCTCTCCCACGGGAAGTCGAGTTCTTCCGCGACGAGCTGGGCTATCCCCGTGTATACCCCCTGACCCATCTCGGACTTGTTCACGAGGACCGTGAGGTAGTTGTCCTCGGAGAGGTTTATCCAAAGGTTCGGGGAGTGCCTCCTGAGTTCCTGAGCCTTCAGTATGCTTATACCACCGGGACCCGTCGCCACAACGAGGGAGAGGAGACCAGCCTTTAAAAACTCCCTCCTCGTTATCATCTTTTCCTCCTCAGCTCCGAAGCCCTCTTCACAGCTCTTAAGATCCTCGGGTAGGTCCCGCACCTGCATAGGTTCCCGTTCATGTGGCTCACTATCTCCTCCTCCGAAGGGTTAGGGTTCTTCTCTATGAGGGCGTAAGCCGTAACTATCTGACCGCTCTGGCAGTATCCGCACTGGGGAACGCCTACCTCCTTCCAAGCACTCTTCACCGGGTGGTCCTCGGGTATACCTTCTACCGTCGTCACCTCCTTACCGAGGACAGAAGATATAGGGGTTATGCAGGACCTTAAAGGTTCCCCGTCTACGAGGACGGTGCATGTCCCGCAGATACCTTTGAGACAGCCGAACTTGGTCCCCGTGAGCCTCAAGGTCTCCCTGATCACCCAGAGGAGGGGTGTGTCCGGATCCTCCTCGACCCTGTAAGCCCTTCCGTTCACCTTAATGACCATTCAGGGAATAATCTATACCCTCACCCTCTACCTTTACAGCCCTCACACCAGCTTTCTCAGCCGCTTCTATGCTCACGGGATCGGTTGAAAAGTAAAGGACCTCTTCGGGAGAAAGACCGATCCTCTTCGCCACCTTCTTGAAGGTGCTTTCCTTTTTCCTGCTCCCCACCCTCTTGTCGAAGTAACCCGAAAAGAGACCGGTCAAGTCACCCATCTGGGTTCGGGAGAGGAGCAGCTTCTGGACCTTTTCCGGGATCGGGGAGTAGGTGTATATGGGAAGACCCTTCTCTTTTAACTCTTTTAGTTTTCTGCATGAAGCTTCGCTCACTTTCACGGCAAGCTCCCCGCTCCTTAACCCCTCCTCCCAGACCATGAGCTGGATCTCTTTTAGCTGTGAGGACTTCCTCCCCTCCTCGAGCCACCTGAGGAGCGTATCTACGACACCTTGAAGGTTCAGCTCCTGACCGCTTATAGCCCTCACCTCCTCCACCACCCTTTTCACAACTGGATCTTCCGACCTCTCCTTGACGAACTCGGGTATCTTCGACTTAGAGTAAGGTATGAGGAGGTCCTTTACCACATCTTCAAGGAATAGGACGCCTTCGAGGTCGGTGAGGACAGCCCTCACCAAGGTTCTATAATTATAACCATGCTGGTGTCGAGCTTCCCCTTCTCAAGACCGAGACGTCTGAGGAGAAACGAAAACGTAAGGAGGCTCGTAAGGGAAACCAAGCTCTCCCTTGACGACCTCATATACCCCATATTCGTGAGATACGGTGAGAAGATAGTTGAAGAGGTCCCCTCCATGCCCGGCGTCT